>JBKJOA010000397.1:0-7683 GCA_046593365.1 Limisphaerales bacterium | reverse complement strand
GGGCAGATGGAGAAGGCGGAACGATAATAAGGGGTTAATGAACATGCAACGAATGGAGAGTTCCCAAACAACCGATTGTGATCAATATGCAGGCGACGGTCGCTATTAGACAGAGTTTAGCTTTTCGCTGATGTGTTTCTTTATTATTCAATGCCATAATCACACCTCCAATGCAGCAAAAAAAAGCACCGATTGCGCTAATAACAGATAAATATATCAGTAAAAGAGGCATTTGATTATTGAAACTTGCCAAGGGCTGCTCGTAGTCGAGCTCCTACTTCGTAATTGGCTTCATTGTCAACGGATCGCGCAGCGGAAGTTCCACAAAGTTTTCAGACAGCTTTTTCAGAGAAATGTCATGGTTCGGATGGCCTTTCAATATCTCTTCTCTTTGGCCAACCACGAGAATCGCCAACTTGTCCGCAGTTAAATATTTCTTCGCGACACGTTGAGCCTCTGGAGCAGAAATAGCTTCAATGCGCGACCGATATTTTTTCCAAAATTCGGGATCCTTAGCGTAACGTCCGGTGAATTCGTCTTGCGCAAACGTGTTGGCGATTTGCGATTTCGTTGCAAAGGTGCGCGGGAATCGCTCGATGAAGGATTGTTTGCTGGTATTTAATTCCTCATCGCTCGGCGGTTGTTCGGCCATTTTCTTTATTTCATCGAGCACGATGGAGATCGCATAAGGGACCGTGCGCGACTTCGATTGAAATCCCGCCGTGAACGTCAGCGGATAATAAATCCCGCCGGGAAAACTTGAGCTGGCGGAATAAGCAAGCCCTTCGTCCGAACGAACTCTGTTCATGATGTGCGATGTAAAGCCGCCGCCGCCTAGAATATCGTTCATGATGAGCACGGGAAATAAATCAGGATTATCGCGCTGGATGCCTGGCAGCATGATGGCAACGCGACCTTGATTCACATCTTTGTCCACGAGATAAACACCCGGTTTCGCAAAAACAGTATCCGTGGGAATGGCTGGCGGTTTTTCTCCAACGAATGGCCAGTCGCGGAAAAGTTTTTCCAGCTTTTGAATCATCTCATCGCGATTGAAATCCCCATTCACCGCGACGATAAAATTCGCAGGATGAAACCACTTGCGATGAAACGTTTCGAGGTCGGAGCGCGTGATGCCTTGAATCGAATCGGCAGTGGTAAACCGGTTTGCCCAAAAATTTTCGCCGAAAGCGAGAATGGTGCGTTCGCGACTTTCGATGCTGGAAGATTCGTCGTTACGTTGACGAAGACTTTGCATCATTTGATCTTTGATGAGCACAAGTTTGTTTTCCTGAAAACGGGGCGCGGTCAAGGCTTCGTTCAAAATTCCCAGGCCTTCCTCCAAATCTTTCGAAAGTAAATTGAGGCTGACAGTGCCTTGTGTATCGCCCACGCCGGAATTCAATTGCGCGGCGAGAAACGCCAAGCGCTCTTCCAGTTCTTCGGCGGTTTTGGATTTGGTGCCGCCGCGCGCGAGAAGATAGCCGGTGACGTTAGCCAAACCTTCTTTGCCTTCTGGCACCACGTAATCACCGGTGCGAACGTAAATACCGATGTTGACGAGTGGCAATTCGCGGTCAGGAACGACGTAAGCAATCGGCCCGCTTTTCAGCGTGACGCGAAAATCAGCGGGGTTGGGTGGCTCATATTTCAACGGCGGAAAAGAAAGTTTTTCCGGGCGATCCGGAATGGCGACCGAACTGGAATTGGGTTCGGCGTTCGAGACAAAAATTCCCAGTTGAAAAATACAAAGCAACAACAGCGATTTTAAAGAGCGAAAGTTCATTTCTTTTCCTGAGAAGGTTTCGGGTCGGATTTATCCGAAGATTTTTTGTCCTTGCGCAAGTAAGTCGCCACCGCGCGATTTTCTTTGGTGAAATATTCGTTGGCGACGCGCTTTAAGTCCGCTGCTGTGACCGTTTGAATTTTCGCATTGGCGTCGTTGATTTCGCGCCAGTTACCCATGCCATCGTAATGAAGCAGTTGCATAAGGATCGGGGTGTTGGAACTGAGCTTGCGATATTCGTTGGCAGCGAAATTATTTTTTACCTTTTGCAATTCGTCCGGCGGAACTTCCTCCTTTTTCAACTTGTCCAATTCGGCGTAAAGTCCCTGCTCCACTTCTTCCGGCGTGTGACCTTCTTTTGCTTCGCCGCCGATGTTAAAATAACCCGCCCATTTTCGTGTGTCTTGTTGCGCCCAGGTTTCCGTCGCGATTTGTGAACCCAAAGTCAGTCCTTTGTAAAGTCGGCCGGTGCGGGTCGATAATATTTGCGTGAGCACACTCAACGGATAGGAATCGCGATGGCCGAATGGAACGGCGTGCCAAAGAATGTCCGTTTGCGGATTCGTTTCCGCCTCGGCGTTCATCCGTTTCTCCGCGGTCTGTTTGACTTCGAGCGTGACGACGTCGGGAGCATCTTTTTTTCCTCGCGGAATGCGGCCAAAATATTTTTCCGCCATTTGCGTCGCGGATTCGGAGCGAAAATCGCCAACGAGAATCACCGTGATGTTTTGCGGCGCGTAATAGATTCCGTAAAACTCGTCCGCCTGCGCTTTGGAAATCGCCGGAATGTCCGAGGGCCAGCCGATCACCGGCCAGTTGTAGGGATGAGATTCCCAAAACATGGATTCAAAAGTTTCGGCGAATTTTCCGAGCGGGGTCGATTCGGTGCGCATCCGACGCTCTTCAAACACTACATCGCGCTCAGCGTAAAATTCACGAAACACCGGCGCGAGCAAGCGGCCCGATTCCATCCACATCCAAAGTTCGAGTTTATTGGCCGGCACTGTGATGAAATAGGCGGTCATGTCTTCACTCGTGTAGGCGTTCATGCCGGAGCCGCCTGCTGCTGTGTAGATTTTATCAAACTCATTTTTCACGAGGATTTCGCGTTGCTGTTGAATGAGTGCGTTGAATTTCTTTTCTAGTTCGCGCCAGTGCGGCGTCATATTTTCCGGCTTCGCCACGTCATCAATTTCGCCAGCCCGGTAGGCGACGCGCATTTTCTTTTCCTCTTCGCGCATCTCGTCACGAACGCGTTCCTGCTCAGCGATAATTTCCAAATCTTTCTGATAATTTTTCGTCCCAATCGTCGGTGTGCCTTTGAACATCATGTGTTCGAACAAGTGCGCGATGCCGGTGATGCCGGGACGTTCGTTGGAACTGCCAACGTGCGCAACCCAACCACCGGAAACCGTCGGCTCATCGTTGCGTTGCACGAGCAAAAGCCTCAGGCCGTTGGATAAAGTTTTTTCGGTGACGGGTACGCGCTGGGCATGAAGCGAAGCGAATGATGAGGCGAAGGCAAAAAGGAAAATGAAGATGCGCATGTAGTTAAGAAATCGAATTTGAAAACTTTGACCAATGAAACCTGTTTGTGTTCACGCGAAAGACTTTCGCATCAAACCCATTCCCGTCAACGGTGAAGAAATCGCGGCATGGGGATTTAAAATATTTAAACTAGCGATTTGCGAAGCCCCCTATCACGGCTAGGTTCTGCATGAACAAAGCGATTAAGGAATGGCTGGCCTTGCCCGAAAGAATTCTTTTTGCATAATTAACCCCATGAGCAGAAGCCAGTTGATCGAAAAGGAAGTCTCCGCCATGCCCGAACCCTTGCACCGCGAAGTCTATGATTTTGCGCGCTTCTTGCGGCTCAAAAATGAGGACACTTCTTTCAACGGTCTGCTCTTGAGCGAATCCGCGCTCGTCAAGGATTGGAACACGCCGGAGGAGGATGCCGCATGGGAAAGCCTGTAGTCAGCGAGGTGGTCGTTCTTCCCTTTCCGCAAACCCATCTTCAATCCGGCCAACGCCGTCCTGCGCTCGTCGTGGCTGATCCTGCGGATGACGACTTGGTGCTCTGTCAGATTACTCGAAAGCCGCGCTGCGATGGTCATTTCGTCCCGCTCGTCCTCACCGACTTTGAACGCGGGCGTCTGGCGGTGGACAGTTTCATCCGCTCCAACCTCCTGTTCACCGTTGAGCAATCCGTGATTCTCTCCGCCGCCGGAAAAATCAAGGACGCGAAGTGAAGTCAAAGATTCGCCAACTCTTTGCGTGAGGCGGAAGCGCAGCGAGGGCGGGCGCGTTCTGAATCCTCAACTCTCAACTTCCGAAAGGGGGCGGGCGGAGGGGGCGACGTTCTCGGCGATGGCGGCGAGCCGGGAATCGGACACTTCGGACACTTGCATCATGCGCGAATGCGTGGATAATTCATGCAATGAGCGCGCAGGAAATGTTGGTTGAAGAAATCAAACACCAGCCCGAAACGGTGGTGCGCGAAGTCTTGCTTTACCTGAAATTCCTCACCCGGCAGCGCGAGGCGGAAGCCCCGATGGACAACCTCGTCGCGGACACTTGGGAAAAACTTGGGCCTCCGCCGGAAGTGGACTATGACAAACTTTAGTCGCGGCGATGTCGTCGTGGTGGATTTGGGCATGGTGGCCAAAGTGCGACCTTGCGTGGTGGTTTCCGTCAGCCATCCAGACCACCAGCGCAATATGTCCGTGGTCGTGCCCATGACGACGGAAATTCGCGGCGGGGAAGGTGAAATCCGGTTTCCCAAACCCGCCTGGTTCCGCCAGGAATCCGTTGTGAACGTGCTGGGCATTGCCGGAGTGGACAACGCGAAAATTGAGCGCCGCATCGCCGCCTTTCCTGCGGATCAGATGTTGCAGATTGAGTCCGCGTTGAAACGAGTGCTCGGCTTGTGAAGTCAATTCTTTGCGTGAGGCGGAAGTGAAGCGAGGGCGGGGCGATGGGGCGACGTTCTCGGCGATGGCGGCGAGCCGGGAAACAGTCGTTCGAGGTTCAAGAAACGATCCAGCCCGACTTGTCATTACCCAAAACGGATACCATGTCGTTTATGGAACTACTGTGGTGCCGGGCTGTCCGTAATACTTTCGAATAATTTGCGCTGCACCTTCTTTATCCGCAGCAACCCACTCGTATTCTGACTTGAGAGCCTCACTTGCATCTATCGCAAAGCCGAGACCGTTACCTCCGCCCAAAGTGTTCACCCCAATCCAAAGGTATAGGTCGGATTTTGTTTTCAGGAAAAGAGGTCCGCCGCTGTTACCCGGATTAATATCAGCGTGATGCTGAATCATTTTGATGTCGCCCATTTGACGAATCGCACTGATTCTACCAAAAGTATAAGTCCCCTCAAGGTCAAGTCCGAACGGGCTTCCCACCGCGACAACGTCATCTCCTACTTTGTAGGGTTCCAGTCCTACAAAGAGAATGGTATAATCAACACCTTCCTTAAGGCCGGTCGCATCTATCTCCAGCAAAGCCAAATCAACATGGCGAGCCGTCTGTGCGATTCTCAACACAGGTCTATCTTGTCCATTATGAAAATGCACCTTTAACCGGTAATCCTTTACGTCAGGTGCAGCGCCCTTCCCTGAATCGGCATTTGCCAGGTCTTCAAGCGCCAAGCAATGTGTATTTGAGATTAGAACCAGCTTGCCATTGCGCTTGTTTACAACAGCAGTAGTGCCTGTCCAGTCCTCTTCATCGTCAATCAAGGGGTCTTCTTCCGTCCAATGACCGGACAAAGTCTGTGAGGCAGTGGCAAGTTTCTCCAAAGTAAAACCTGTTTGCTCCCGAGGAGGGCGGAAATTGCCACCCCCATCCGGATGAGATGGCCACTTGTTGACAAACACAACCAACCCTAAAATACCGATCGCCGCAGAAAAGATGGTTAGACCATATAGCTTTGGCTTTCGCTTGCTTTTTGCGGCCTGTTGAACTGTAGGCAGTGGAATTCTGGGCGCTATTTCAGCACAAGGCGGCAAGAGTGGAGGCAGCGGTGGAGCCTGTGTCAATTCTTGGAGCGCAGTGCCACAATTGCAACAATTCTTGGCAGCGTCCCCATTCAGTTGTCCGCAGTTGTTACATTGTTGCATCGGCGACCTATGAAACCTTGATGGCGGATCCCTCTGTTTGCATATCAATGACGACCTTGAGGCCAAAGAGTCCATGCTTCTCTAAGGCTTGGATGCCATCTATCCAAATCTTTTCGGATAAATCACCTAACTCGGCGCGACCAAGCTTCGCCAAGTCATAGGCAAAATCCCAATGCATCTCGACATAAGTGGGTTTTCCATTTGGATGCCGTTTGTGAAAATCCTTAATCGCGTCGATTGTCGCTTCGAAGGCTTCTCTACCAGTCATATATGCGTGCGCTCAAGCCGAAAAGGCAATCAAGTAAACAACTATCAACACAACAGCCACGATTATCAGCACGACACCTTGCTTCTTTTTGTGGGTGCTGAATAAGCCGAGAATTCCGACAATGATTCCAATCAGCGGAATCAGCACAGTTAGTACATACAAAGCAGTCAATTCGCCACTTCCCCACTTCTTGTCCCCAAAACTGAGCAAGTCCTTCTTTGCAGTTCCGGCTGTCGCCAGCTTCATTGCCGGTGGCGGGATACAAGTTGTAAGAGATGAGATCGGCACCCAGTTCGGGAGGCCTTCATGCCAGCACAAGTCTGTGGATTTAAAAACGCCGCCATTTAGATTTGCCTGAACTTGATCAATTGAGAATGGGCCTGACCTTTGGTTGTTAGTGGCGACATATATCTCCATAATCTCCATAGACGTTTTTTTCTTCTTGCGCGCGCATTATCCCCGTCTCAACGCCAAGCAACACAATCTCATTTGGTTAATGAGCGAATATGTAACTATAGTGGCATAACGTGTCAAGGCCATTTTCCGTTAATGCTATGGCGTGTCGGCAGGAACATTACGCGATGCGATTTCATCAGAAGTTGCGCGGCTATTGCGGGAGGAGCGAATCAAGCGCGACCTCTCGCTAAATGTTTTAGCTGTGCGAGCGGGACTGTCCCGACAAATGATAAGCTACATCGAACAGGAGAAGCGAAATCCAAGCTTGGATATCCTGCTTCGTATTGCTGATGTTCTTGGCATTCCTCTCGACACAATTATTCGCCATGCACGAGTTGCTGCGACCCGGCGATTGGCTAAATAGCTCGTCTTTTTCTGATTGGCGCAGATACAACGCGGAACTGTTTTTTGGGAAATTGATTTCTGGTTATGAAGGAGCGTGTGGTCAGGGACGCTGCGCAGATTCGCTTCGTCATGTGCGCGGGTTTGATTTTCGCCAAAGTCGTGAAGGTGGATGCGGCGAATGGTCTGTCCCGCCGTGCGGGATCAAGGCGAAGGGGCGGTTTACGCCGCTGCCCCTTGCGGCGAGTCGCGCGGTGAAGATTGGTAGGGCGCGTCAGTCCTCTGCGCGCCGTCGTCGCTCACACCAAACCCCGGCGCGCACGGAGTGACGCGCCCTTTCCTAGAATCCTTGCCGCAAGAGTCGGCGAAGTTGAAAGCGCCGGAGACGAAGGAGCGGAAATTTGAAGACGTGGTGAAATCCGCCGAGCAAGCGGCGGTGTTGGTGCTGGTTTACTGAGCGAATGTCAGTCCCTATTTTTAGATTCCCAGCCCTGAACACGCCATTGATCATCGTCCCCATTCTGGATAGAGTATCTAAGTGAGTCCGATTATTTTCCGGTATCGCAATTACCGGTTTTATTTTTTCTCCAGAGAAGAGCCTCGACTGCATGTGCCGTATTTCGCGGTTTCTTTAACAGTTTCCCGAGTCAGTGACGAAAAATTCACAGTGTCCGCCGCAATAAATCCAACGCCAGTTGCGA
>JBKJOA010000280.1:0-2862 GCA_046593365.1 Limisphaerales bacterium | reverse complement strand
CCTTTTGCCGCGACAAGTGGCTCCAGAATCGCGTCAGGCGCGGAAGCAAATGTTGCAACTGCGCGAGTTCGATTTGCAATTTGCCTTCCTTGCTGCGGGCGCGTTGCGCGAAAATATCGAGGATCAGCGAAGTGCGATCTAAAATTTTGCAGCCGAAAACTTCTTCGAGATTGCGGCTTTGCGCGGGAGAAAGTTCGTCATCGAAAATAACCGTATCGACATCCTGTTCGCGACAATCGTTGGCGAATTCTTTGGCCTTGCCGCTGCCAATGAAGGTCGCGGCCACCGGCGTTTCGAGTTTTTGAGAACCATCGCCAATGACATTTGCGCCTGCGCTGGTGGCGAGTTCGGTGAGTTCGTCCATGGAATCGCGCAATTCAAAAGACGTGCGCGATTTAAATTCGAGGCCGATGAGGAAAACCCGTTCGGTTGCTTTGTTGTTCGAGATGAGTGCTTTCAATTCTTAAATTTGGTCAGCGCAAAAGTAGCACGGATTCGCGCAGAGAAAAGGGGGAAAGCCGAGATTTTTCCAGGGAATCAAGCCATCAATTCCGCAAAAGTCGTTTTGAAACCTGCGAGCAGTTTGGATTTCGCCAACTCTTTCCCCGTTGATTTGGAATACAATTGATAGACGCCCTTGATGAGCGCGAAGACTTCGATAGCTGACGCGTCAGGATCAATGATCCAGTATTCCGCCACGCCCGCCTGTTCGTAGAGCGCCTTTTTCTCAATGCGGTCGCGTTGCCAGCTTCCGGCGGAAATGACTTCCATAACCAGGTCGGGCGCACCAGCAATATGATCCCGCACAATATTTCTCCTCGCTTGTGTGATAAAAAGAACATCGGGCTGCACCACGCGATGCGGCGTCAGAACCACATCCAACGGACTCACAAAAACTTTTCCCAATCGGCTCGCGGCGACAAACTCCCGCAAAGCTGCGGCGAAATTTAATACGACGGTTTGGTGGTCAGGATGCGGGGCAGGCGACATGATGATTTCTCCATTCCAGAGTTCAACGGGTTGATTGGTCTCAGGAAGTTCCGCGACCATTTCAGCGTAAGTCCAGAGCCTTGGGGAGGTTTTCGGTCGGGTTGGTTCTGCGGCGGTCATGCTTTCAATAAGCCCGCAATCACGAATAAAACAAACCAATAAAATGCGGCGCGTGATTTGAGCTCGAGGCCGATGAGGAAAACCCGTTCGGTCGGTTTGTTGTTCGAGATGAGTGCTTTCAATTATTAAATTTGGTCAGCGCAAAAGTAGCACGGTTTGGCGCAGAAGAAAGTGAGTTTTTACTGTTTGTACCCAAGCACATTGGAATTGGCGAGGCGGAATACAGGTCAAACAAGTGACAGTCCTGCTGGAACAAATTTTATATTCGATAGCTTTCGTTCGACGCAAAACCGTCTAAATTTCTCAGTAGCAAAAATCAGTGTTGCATAATTCGTGGCTCGGAAGAGGTCCGGCACTAACTTTGTAGCACCAACAAGCTTGACCATACCATCTTTGAGATTGATTGGAGATCGACCGCAAACGTGACAATCTGGAGCGCGCCGTAGAAACGAAGCCGGACTGAGTGGAAGACCTGGCTCAACTTGAATTTCCCCAAAATGGTGATCGCTTTTTCCTCTTCCTTTCAATGAGGCTACTTCTATACCTCCAAGTTTAAGTGAACTCCGTAAAAGCTCCTGAATCAGTGAATGCCTCACCAAAATGGTTCGATCTCCACCGCTCCAGACAAAATCGGTTTCTATCCGCCCATGCTCCACACGCCCATGCATTGGACCGAATGTTGTTCCGGGCTTCGCTAAAGATCCATTTGCAGCGCAGATTTCGTATTTCGGAAATTCATCCCGATACCATTCCAACGGCTGCGGGCCGCGCTTGAATGCTTTTTGCTGAAATTTGGAAGGATGAATGCATGGATACTCCTGGCCTACCTCAGCCCACGGGACACATATCGGGCAAATTACACCAGGTAACATCCATCGGTGTTCGCCCTCAATGTAGATTTGTCCCGGAATACCGTCCCCATGCATCAGTTGATAAAATTTTGTTTTCATCAATATCGTCTCATCGGTGTTCGTCAGAAATTTTGATACACCAGTTCAAATCGTATCTCCCAATTTTTCAACAGCATCTTCCTCTTGCAAACCGGTGATAATTCGCGAACCACGTTTGTAGGTGAAATAGGAATACGCCCACGACATCAGCACGGAAATTTTATTGCGAAAGCCGACCAGAAAAATCAGATGAATGAAAAGCCATGCGAGCCACGCAAAGAAACCGGTGAACTCAAAATTTTTAACTTTTGCCACGGCGGCGGAACGGCCAATCGTTGCCATCGTGCCTTTGTCCCAATATTTAAACGTCGGTCGTTCCATGTGGCCGGGAAACGTGAGTTCTTCGTGAACAATGTTTGAAACGTGACGCGCCATTTGCATCGCGGCGGGGGAAACGCCGGGGACTTGCACACCATTCTCATCCAAGACAAAAGCCATGTCACCGATGGCAAAAACTTCGGGGTGATCTGCCAAACTCAAGTCCGGCTTCACTTTCACGCGCCCCGCGCGGTCCAGCTCCACACTCAGTTTTTTTGTCAACGGCGATGCCGCAACTCCTGCCGCCCAAATAATATTTTCCGCATGGATCATTTCGCCGCCGACCAATTCCACACATTTATTGCTGATATTTTGGACGCGCGTGTTGAGACGGACTTCCACGCCAAGTTTGTCCAATTGTTCCTGCGTGCTTTCGGAAAGATGCTCGCTCAAGTGCGAGAGAACCCGCGGGCTGGCTTCAATTAAAATAATGCGCGCTTTGGTGGGATCAATGTGGTCGAAGTCACGCGCCAAAACGTGAGAA
>JBKJOA010000199.1:0-11870 GCA_046593365.1 Limisphaerales bacterium | reverse complement strand
CTGACTGTAATTGGCATCCTTCAGATTGTGAATACTTCACGGAAGGGTGATACCCTCGCAGACGATTTTCTTGCGGCAGACGCAGTTCTCTTTCTCACTGCCTGCCTCTTGTCATATTGGGCGCTTCGGACACGCAGCACACGACGGATGCACCGCCTCGAGCGTTTTGCTGACAGCGTATTTCTCTTGGCGTTGCTGTTTATGGTGGTCATCTGCGGATTCATTACCTATGCGCTCGCCATTCGCTAATCCAAAATCGAGCGCCTCAACGCGGTTTCGTAAGTAGCTGGAAATCAAAAACGCGCAAATGCAACAATTCACAAAAGTCCAGTTTCTTGATCATTGTCCCGCCTCGGAGGCGGTTGGTTTGCTAACCCCAAGCTGCGGCGAGCAAATCCGCTCCGCTCCTTTCGCCTCCCAAGATTAACTTCGGATAACCTATATTGGATCGTCAGGCAGAACCGTTCCAACACATTAGATTACCCTATGGCCAGCAAACCAAAACAGCGGACCAAGTCAGATACTCGACCAGAGCAGCGCATCATCCTGCGCGTCATCTGCCAGAAACCGCCACCGCCACAGCGATATGGCGCGGAGTTCGGTTTGCAGGACAATTCGACCACGGCTGAATGGGTAGTTCATGCCGGGGAGGCTCACCCCAACGGCGACATTCACTTTGACTGTGAGTGTCGCGTCCGACCCCATCACCGCACAGGTTCACCAAGTTTTCTCGGCGCGTTCGTGCACGGCGACGTATCACAAAGGTTTCTTTACCTGAGCTGGCGTCCAGTGGGATGGCGTCCGAACCAGCCCGAACCGGCTTGCCCCGCGTGGCTGCGTCGCATCAAGGTGCATCTAAGTTCCATTAGTTGGGAGCAGATAGAAAACTCATGGAAGATCGGTGGCGTGTTGGAGGCTGTCGTGGCAGGGACTGGTCGCGACGGCGGCCCCAGTTGCAGCTCAGTCCCGCTGGTCAGCGGCGGCTGGACGGTGAGGAGCGCATGATTTAAGGCGGCATTACGAAAGATGTCGCCCAAGTAAGGTGTGAAGAAGGTTTGGCGCTGGTTTTTTCTCATTCCGTTCCGTTGGTTTCCGAAATTTCTCATAAACCGGAGGGGAGCGAACGGACGTTCGAAAAAATCCTAGCCGTTTTCACTTCGGTTGACATAATTCTGTTCGCAATGAATACAACCAACCCGGCTCTCAAAGACTTGGAGCAAGCCATCCGCAACGTTCCTGATTTTCCAAAACCTGGAATTCAATTTAAAGACATCACCCCGCTTCTGGCCAACGGGCGGTTGTTCGCGAAATGCATTGACCAACTTTGCGGAAACTTTAAACCGGGCGATGTTGATGCCGTCGTCGGAATCGATGCGCGTGGATTTATTTTCGCCGCCGCCGCCGCGTTGAAGTTGCAGTGCGGATTCGTTCCCGTGCGAAAGCAAGGCAAACTTCCCTTCACAACCTACGAACAAAGTTACGATCTTGAATACGGCTCGAACACGATTGCCATTCACACCGATTCCATTCGCCACGGCAGTCGCGTTTTACTGATCGACGATCTTCTCGCCACTGGCGGGACCGCCGCTGCTGCCGCCGAACTCTTGAAAAAAGTGGGCGCAAACATTCTTGAAATTACCTTCTTCATCGAACTCAACTTTTTGAACGGGCGCGACAAATTGAAAGGTTTCCCAGTCCGTTCGCTCGTCGTTTATTGATTTTGGAATTTCAAATCCGCCCTCCACTCCATGACCTACGACCCACCATTGATGGCTGCCGCGTCGCTCCGCCCTGGGATGCTGGAACCAAAAAATCGTAAATTAATGTAATGGATTGGATCCATTCACTCGATGTCGCCGTGCTCCGTTTCATCAACGGCACATTGAGCAATCCGTTTTTTGATAAGCTGATGCCATTTGTCAGCGGGAACGCGTTCTTTGTTCCCATCCTCGCTGTTGTTGTCCTGGTGCTGCTCTGGAAAGGCGGCATTCGTGGACGCATCTTTGTCCTGCTTGCATTGACCTCTGTCGCCGTGGCCGACGGTTGGATTTGTAACGCCATCAAGGAAGCTGTGGCGCGGCCTCGCCCATTTCTGGAAATGCCCGACATCAATCTTTTGACCGGTCGCGGTCGCAGCAACGGCATGCCATCGGCGCACAGCGCAAACTGGTTTGCCGGAGCCATGATGGCTTTCATTTTCTACCGGCGCAGTTGGCGATTCATGTTGCCCTTGGCGTTGCTCGTTTGCTTCTCGCGAATCTATAATGGCGTTCATTATCCGACCGACGTTTTGGCTGGAGCAATCATCGGCGCGGGCACGGCGGTAGCGGTTTTTTTAATGGCCAATGCGATCTGGCAGTTTGTCGGTCGCCGTTGGTTCCCGATTTGGTGGCACAAAGTTCCTTCGTTCTTGCCCACAGAGGAATCAATTACACACGCCCCGGCGCTTGTCTCTCAATCCATGACCCTCGACCAACATTGGTTGCGCGTCGGTTACCTTTTCATTTTTGCGCTGTTCGTATTCCGGCTTTTCTACATCGCCTCTGGCACCATTGAATTGAGCGAAGATGAAGCGTATCAATGGACCTGGTCCAAACACCTGGCGCTCTCTTACTTCAGCAAACCTCCACTGATCGCCTATACCCAATTTCTGGGCACATCCATCTGGGGCGATACCGAATTGGGCGTCCGTTTTTTTTCGCCCGTGATTAACGCCATCGTCTCGCTCCTCCTGCTGCGGTTTATCGCGCGTGAAGCAAACGCCCGCGTTGGAATCATCTTGATCGCCATCGTCACCGCGACCCCGCTGGCCTCAGTCGGTGCTGTCTTGATGACAATTGATCCACTGTCTGTTTTATTTTGGACTGCGGCCATGCTCGCTGGTTGGCGCGCCGTTCAGAACCACGGCACGACTCGCGATTGGCTTTGGGTTGGCCTCTGGATGGGGCTTGGGTTCCTGAGTAAATACACCAATCTCTTTCAGCTTCTCTCGTGGCTTGTCTTGTTTCTGCTCTGGCCGCCGGCGCGAAAACATTTGAGACGACCGGGGCCTTATCTGGCGCTCTTAATCGTCGCGCTGAGCCTGACGCCCGTCCTGATTTGGAACCATCAACATGACTGGATCACCATTGAACACGTTTCCAAAAACGGTGGTTTCGGTCATCAATGGAAACCTACCCTGCGTTACCTGTTTGAATTTCTGGCCTCTGAAACATTTCTGCTCAATCCAATTTTCTTCATCGCAATGATCTGGGCGGGCATCGCCTTTTGGCGTTCTCGTCGTGAAAATCCTTTACTCATTTTTCTTTTCAGCATGGGTGCTCCCCTTTTTTTGTTCTACTTCGCCTTCAGTCTGCGTTCCCGAATCCTGCCCAACTGGATCGCCCCTTCCGTTGCCCCTTTATTTTGCTTCATGGTTTTGTTCTTTGACAAACGTTGGAGGCAGGACCGCCGCATTTTAAAGCCGTGGTTGATCACAGGATTAATCTTCGGGCTGTTGTTAGTGGCTTTGTTGCACAACACCGACTCGCTTGGGAACGTCGCCAAACGATTTCTTCCAGCGCAAGTCGATCCACTCCGTCGCGTTCGAGGTTGGAAGGGAGCAACCCGGATGGTGGATGGAGCGCGGCAAAAACTGGAGGCCGAAGGTAAACCGGCTTTCATCATCGGCGATCACTATGGAGCCGTCGGTTTGATGTCGTTTTACTCGCCGGTTTCGCGTCAGCAAATCCGGGACAATCCGACGGTTTATTTCCGGTCCAGTCCGCGACCGGAAAACCAGTTTTATTTTTGGTCCGGCTACGAATCGCGCAACAGTCAAAACGCAATTTACGTCAAGCAAATCGATTTGCCCGGATTGCAGCGCGGTTGGATTTGGAAATGGCTCAGCGGCGACAAAAATGTTTCGGTCAATGTTTCTCCCAAGCTGTCACTGCCTCCGCGCGAGGTGCAAAATCAATTTGCTTCGATCACCGATCTGGGTGTGCATGACATTTTTTATCGCAAGCGATTGCTTCGACGGGTGCAACTTTTTGAGTGTCGCGATCTGCGCGATTCGTCGCCATGAACCAGGAGCGCAGCCAGAAGTCCTTTGCGGTTACTGATTATGATCTGGCAGCCACCTTGATTTCGGGCCAGGCCTTTCGCTGGCGATTTCGCGATGCCGCCTGGGAGAGCGTGATCCATTCCCGATGGGTTCGACTGAAGCAAAATAAAAATCAAATCATCGCGCAAACCGTCGTCCCGAATTCCGATTGGAATTGGTTAATCCATTATCTCCAGCTCGGAACAAATTTGCCTGAAATTCTTTCCACATTCCCCGACGACGAACCGATGCGCACGGCCCTCACCACCTGTCACGGCTTGCGGTTGCTGCGGCAGGACCCCTGGGAATGCCTTGCCTCCTTTATTCTTTCGTCCACCAAACAAATTGTGCAGATCCAGCAAATCGTGACGCTGCTTTGCGCGCGTTTTGGACAACCGGTCGCCGTTCCAGTCGGCCACGAACCGGTGTTCTCTTTTCCCACGTTTGAACAAATCGCGCTGAAAAACGAAGCTGATTTGCGCGCCTGCAAAATGGGCTTCCGCGCACCGTATCTGCTGGGGACTGCGAAAATGATCACCAACCGGGAAGTCGTTTTGGAAAATTTACAGAGATCATCCGTCGAAGAGGCGCGTGCTGAACTCCTGAAGCTGCCCGGCGTTGGGCGGAAAATCGCCGATTGTGTTTTGCTCTTTGCCTATGATTTTCCAAGCGCTTTCCCGGTGGATGTCTGGATCATGAAAGCATTGCGCCAACTTTATTTCCCGAAACGACGGGTTCATCTCAAACGGCTTCAGAAATTTTCTCAAACGCATTTCGGCCCGAATGCGGGTTATGCTCAACAATATTTATTTCATTACATTCGAATGAAAAAGAGTGATGAGCCTCGTTGATTTGAATCCTGAATCCGATTTAAACTGACACATGATGACGCTGGAACTTTTGTTGACACCCCCTGAGTTTACGTTGCTCAAACAGCGTGATTTAAGCGAAACGGTTTGTGTTGTATTTGATATTTTGCGGGCCACGACTTCAATGATGACCGCGCTGTCCAACGGCGCGGAAGGTATCATTCCCGTATCAGAAATCCCCGAGGCGATGGTTCTTCGCGAAAGCAATGCGAGACTACTGCTGGCGGGCGAGCGTGAGGGATTGCGGATTCGCGCCGCGCAATCGGGCGGGGTCGATTTCGATCTGGGTAATTCGCCGCGCGAGTTTACGTCGGAGAAAGTGCGTGGCAAAACGATTGTCATGACCACGTCGAATGGCACCCGCGCTTTGCAAGCCTGCTCCGGAGCGCGCAAGATTTTAATCGGCTCGTTTCTAAACCTTCGCCCAGTGGCGAACTGGATTATCGAGCAGCAACCGCCCAATTTAATTTTAGTTTGCTCCGGCACGGGTGAGCAGGCCGCGCTGGAAGACACGTTAGCCGCAGGCGCTCTCTGTGAAAAAATCTGGGTGCATTATGCGGGTGGGAAGGTGGCCGATTCCGCAGAAATCGCGCGGCGCCTTTATCCGTTAATGCAGATGGATTTGATTGGCGGGATGAATCATTCCCAGAATGGTCGGCGGCTGCTTTCGAATGCCGCGTTGCGCAATGATGTCTGGTTTAGTCTTCAACGCGAAACGCTCAACTTCATGGCCGAATGCAAAAACGGGGTCGTGCAAAAAATGAATTAGGGCTGATTCATTCCGCTCCGTGCATTCGCTGGGAACAGTTCGCCTTTGACAGTGGCAACACGGATGGGCAAGGTCTCAACCCAAAATTATGGCTGATTTAGTTGGAAACATTTTAGTGGCACAATCGGGCGGGCCGACCGCGGTGATCAACGCCAGTCTGGCCGGAGTCATCCAGGAAGCGGGACGGCACCCAGATCAAATCGAGGAGATCTACGGTGGGCTGAATGGCATTCTCGGTATCTTGAATGAAGAACTGATCGACATCCAGGAGGAGAAACGCAGCACCATCGAAGGCTTGAAGCACACGCCTGCCGCCGCGTTGGGAACCTGCCGTTACAAAATCGATTTCAAGAAAAAGCCGGAGAAAGCCGCGCGCGATATGGACCGCTTGTTTCAAGTTTTTCAAGCGCACAATATCCGCTATTTTTTTTACATCGGCGGAAATGATTCGCAAGACACCGCGCACAAAATTCACGAGCAAGCCATTCAGCGCGGCTACGACCTGCGCGTGATCGGCGTCCCGAAAACCATAGATAATGATTTGCCGCACACCGATCAATGCCCCGGTTTCGGATCGGTCGCAAAATATAATGCCACGACCGTGATGGAAATTGCCGATGACGTCAGCAGCATGGCCACGGACGACGGCGCGTGTTGCATCATCGAAGTGATGGGACGCGGGGCAGGGTGGATTGCGGCGAGCGCGGTGCTGGCCAAACGGTTGCCGACCGATGCGCCTCATGTGATTCTGCTGCCGGAAATTCCCTTCAACGAAGAACTCTTTTTGGCGCGTGTCAAAGAAACGGTATCTCAACTGAAATACTGCGTGGTGGTCGCTGGTGAAGGGTTGAAGAAACCCGACGGCACCGAGTTCAGCGCAGATTCACGGCGGCTCGACTCGTTTGGCCATCCGGTTCTTTCCGGCGCAGCGGATCGGTTGGCGGAAATTGTCACCGAAAAACTCAACACCAAGACGCGCACCGTGAAATTGGGCTACGCGCAACGTTGCGCGGCCCATTACGCGAGCGCGACGGATGCGGAGCAGGCTACGGCGTGTGGCAGCGCGGCGGTGCGGGCGGCGGTGGAAGGTCAGAGCGGCTTCATGGTCAAAATCGTTCGCACGCAAACGAATCCGTATCGCTGGGCAACCGGCCTGCAACCGTTGGGGGACATTGCCAACGTCGAGCATCTCATTCCGCGCGATTGGTTGAGTGAAGATGGTTTCATGCCGAATGAAAAGTTCGTGGAATATTGCCGCCCGTTGATCGAAGGGGAAGTCCATGTCCCGACCGAAGGTGGGTTGCCCAAATACGTCGTGCTGGATAAAGTTTTGGTGGAAAAGAAATTGCCGGCGCGGGATTAAGCTTCTTCACAAACTGTGAAGCCAGTATTCAGAATCCAGACTTCTGACTCCTTTTTTAATCGCGTCTCGACTCCAAGCAGGTCTCCTTGTTAAAAAAAGAAATGGAATTATGCTTTTGACAAACCATTGTGCGAGGCGGCCAAAAGCGGTGCTAAAGTCGCCGCAGTCCAAACGCTTCGCGATCGCTGATTCTGCTCTACGCAAAGCGTTTGGACTGCGGCGGTTCACCGCCGCCCTCGCCCGCACAACGGCCTCATCCGCATTCGTTGTTTGTGAACAGCCTAATCCCACAAAGAAAGGCAAAAATTGTTACGCACCAGAATGGAACGCGGAAGGTGAAAAGAATTCCGAGTTCCGCGTTTTTAAGCCGGTTGCAAACCGGCGCTCCGCTCCGGAAATTACTTTCGGCAATCGCTCTGGCTTTTTTGATTCAGTTGCCGGTCGATAGGGCCGTCGGTGCTCCCGCTCCGGTGAAAGAAAGCGCCGTTGGGAAAAAATCGGTTTCCAAAGGGGGGCTGGACCAGGATTTTCCGTTTCAAAACGCATGCATCGGCGCAAAATTTCCTGGGAAAAATGTGGCCAACAAAGGCATCGCTCTAAAAGTGGGGAACGATGCTTACGTCTGTTTCGATACCGATCTGCTTCGCCTGTCCGCTGGTTGGACGGGCAATTATTTAAACTTCGATGGAGTGGCGTTCAGTGGTTCGCACGGGAGCCATCCGACTATCGCTGGCGAACAAAAGTTTGGGACGAAAGTTTTGCCCGGTTTCGCGGATGTAACGGGCGTTTTTAAAGATTCGCGCCCCGAGCCGTTCGGCCCGGTTCCAGCCAGCATGGGTCGCTGGAATGGTTTGTATGTGAACGGTGATGAGGTGATTTTTTCCTACACGGCGCTCGGCAATCCTATTTTGGAATATGTCTCCAGTCTATCGGCAGAGGGCGAAGTGTGTTTCGTGCGCACTTTCAAAATGGAAAAGATAAAACAAACGGTTGGTTTTGATTTATGCGACGTGGAAGGGGCGACGGGAGAACTCAAGAAACCGCAGGCACGTTTGAAGACGGCGCAAAATGTGACGGTGGCGAATCTGGTCGATGCGCCTGCGGGAGTTTCTCTGGAGATTGAAGAAAACAGCCGGATTATTTTGAAAGCAATCAAAGGTGCGCCCGCCGCAACGTTCAGCGTCGTCATCTGGAGCGGTTCATCCAGCAACGAATCCAAAATATCCACCCTGTTAAAAACAAATTCTGAAATGCCGGAGATAAAAAAAGGGGGCCTGGCGCGCTGGACGGAAACGGTGATCACGAAGGGGGTAACGAATTTCAATCGCACCCCGGATGGCTCTTATGTGGTCGATCAACTCACGCCGCCGACCGAAAATCCATGGAACCGCCGCGTGCGTTTCGGCGGGCTGGACTTTTTTCGCGATGGAAAACGTGCCGCGCTTTGCACTTGGGATGGTGATATTTGGATCGTCTCCGGCATTGACGAAACTTTGGAGAAGTTGACCTGGAAACGTTTTGCCTCGGGCAGTTATGAAACCCTTGGCTTGAGAATTGTGGATGATGTCATCTACACATCGGGCCGCGACCAGATCACGCGCTATCACGATTTTAACAAAGATGGCGAAGCCGACTTCTACGAAAATTTCAACAACGAGATTACTTCGTCAGAAGGTTTTCACGAATTCGTTTTTGATTTGCAGACGGACACGAAAGGTAATTTTTTTCTGGCGAAAGCCGGACCGGTGCGGGGTGGTGGGCGCGGTTTTGGCGGAGATGGTTTTGGAACGATCAGCGCGCATGCCGGGACGGTTTTAAAGGTTTCGAAAGACGGTCGTAAAGTGGAAGTGTATGCGACTGGATTTCGCGCTCCCAACGGCATGTCGGTCGGACCCCACGATGAAGTGACCACCGGCGATAACGAAGGTAGCTGGGTTCCCGCTTGCCCTCTGAATTGGGTGGAAAAAAATGGTTTCTACGGCGTGGAAAGTCTGGCGCATCAAAAATCTGTTCCCCATTTTCGACCGCCCCTTTGTTGGATGTCGCATAACGACATTGATAATTCTGGGGGTGGACAGGTTTGGGTAACGAGTAAAAAATGGGGGCCACTGGAAGGCGAACTGCTTCACATGTCTTATGGAAAATGCACGCTCTATCATGTGTTGAAAGAAAAAGTCGGAACGCAGATGCAGGGTGGGGTGGTAAAAATTCCGCTGAAGTTTACTTCCTCCACGATGCGCGCGCGATTTAATCCCAGAGACGGGCAGCTCTATGTAACGGGTTTGCAAGGCTGGCAAACCAGTGCGGCAAAAATCACCGGGCTGGATCGCGTTCGCTACACTGGAAAGCCGGTTTATTCTGTCAACGGATTGAAGGTTAAGAAAAACGCCGTGGAAATTTCGTTCACGCAACCACTCGATCCGGTTTACGCATCGGATGTGCAAAACTACAGCGCCAAGCGTTGGAATTATCAGCGCGCCGAAGAATACGGTTCGCCGGAATTCTCCGTGACCGATCCACAAAAAAAACAACGGGACGAGTTGCCCATTCAAACGGCTAAGTTGTCTGCCGATGGGAAAACGGTGACTCTGGAAATCGCCGACTTGAAACCGGTGATGGGTCAATCCCTTAATTTTAATTTGAAAGCCAAAGATGGAACGGAAATCAACCAGGTCATCCAACACACCATCAACGCAATTCCCTGATCGCATTCGGCGCGGTTTGAAAGAACGGAAAAGCGTTCTCGTTGGTTTAAGCTGTCTGCTTTGTCTCAGTTGCTTTGCCGAGAAACCGTCGCCTGGATTGGGCGTCAGTTATTCGAGTCGCGGAGAGAAAATCATTTCCGAGAGCGCGGTGGCGGAAAATGTTTCTCTCTACGTTGCGTCAGGAGAATCGCCGTCGCCGTTTTTGCCCGGCGGAAAATTTACCGTTTCCTGGACGGGTTTTCTCTCGGCTGATTTGCGCAGCGACTTTCTTTTCCAGGCCGAACTGAATGGTGCCCTGAAATTACAAATCAACGGAGTCTCCGTTTTGGAAACGGTTGGCACCAACTCGACTTCTGAATTCAGCAAAGTGGTCCGCTTGAACAAAGGCACTAATTTATTCTCCGCAATTTTCACCAGCCCGGAAGCGGGTCATGCCTACATCCGGCTTCATTGGCAACTGAAAGGCGGTTTTGCTCAACCCATTCCTCGTGCGGCGTTGAGTCATTTTCCGACCGTCGAAGAGCGCACTGGACAACAACTGCGACTTGGCCGCGACCTTTTCGTGGAACATCGCTGCATCAAATGTCACATCGGACCGGAATCAGGCATGCCGGAATTATCGATGGACGCGCCTTCCTTCGACGGCATTGGTTCTCGTCGAAATCAGGAGTGGATGGCGCGCTGGATTTTGAATCCCAAACAGCATCGTGCTTCGGCGCAAATGCCCAAAATTTTCAGTGGCGACACCTCTTTCAAAAATGCGGAGGCGGTTGCGGCATTTCTGGGATCGCTTAATAAAAGTTCCTATCCCGCTCCGGGCAAAGGGCCAATCGTGTCGGAAAGTGGCGCGGGTAAAAAACTTTTTGATACGTTGCATTGCGCCGCCTGCCACAACGCGCCGGACGTCGCTGAGATGGACGTGAACAAAATTTCACTGAAACAGGCGCGCGCAAAATTTGCCGCGAACGCGCTGGTCGAATTTCTCAAGCAACCGGATGCGCATTACGCGTGGATTGCCATGCCTCGCTTCAAACTGTCCGAGGCGCAGCGTGACGAGTTGGCGGCGTATTTGATTTTAAATTCGGAGAAGGCGGCGGCAATTTCTCCGTCATCGGACGCGGCAACTATCGAGAGCGGAAAAAAACTTGTGCAAACTTCCGGCTGTTTGAATTGCCATTCGTTGAAATTGGAAAATAAATTCACAACAAAAAATCTGGCGCAAATTTCAAATTGGAAATCGGGGTGTCTCAGCGATAAAGCGGACGCGAATTCCAAGGAGCCACAATTTAATTTTTCATCGGAAGAGCGCGATGCGCTGCAAGCTTTTGGCGGAACGGATCGCGCGTCGTTAAACCGCCATGTGTCAGCCGAATTTGCGGAACGCCAATCGCGACACCTCAATTGCGCCGAGTGTCACGGGAAAGTCGAAGGGATTCCGCAATTTGAAATCCTGGGTGGAAAACTGAAGCCAGAGTGGTCCGCCAGATTCATTGCCGGAGAAATCGATTACAAACCGCGGCCATGGCTGGAAGCGCAAATGCCCGCATTTCCAAAACGGGCGCAGCTTTTATCGGAGGGATTCGCACAGCAACACGGGTTTCCAGCGAAATCTTTTTCCGAGCCGACTCATTCGGACGCGGAGATCGGGCGTAATCTTGTTTCCGCTCCGCCCTTCGGCTTTTCGTGTATCTCATGTCATGCGGTCGGAAGCGTCGGCGCGACGCAGGTTTTCGAGGCGCCCGGAATCAACCTGGCTCACAGCGGCGAGCGTTTGCTGCCGGGTTATTTCAAACGCTGGCTGCGCAACCCGCCACAGATCGATTCGATGACGAAGATGCCGGTCTATTTTGATGACGAAGGGAAAAGTCCGCTGGCCGATATTCTCGACGGAAGCGCCGAAAAACAGATTGAGGCGATCTGGGAATATCTCCGGCTCGGCGACAAAATGCCCGCGCCCAAACTCCAGTGAACGCAAAATTGGTGGTGGCTCAATTTCAAAATTTGGAACTCAGAAACGCAGGGGGGGATAGAAGGCCACTTTCTCCTTCCTGAGTTTCAAATTCCATTACGCTCCGACCGC
>JBKJOA010000175.1:0-6705 GCA_046593365.1 Limisphaerales bacterium | reverse complement strand
GTCCGAAAAACAAACCACCGACTTGGATTCCTGGCTTTGTGAAATGACTGGCGTCAACGCCATTACGCAGCGGAAACGCGCCGTCCGCTTTTCTGCGGGAACATCTTTCAACAAGCGCAGCAGTTTTTCATTATTCGCCGCGTCGGATGAATTCCCCTCGCCCGCGGCGGCGAAACGTGCGGAATAAATTCCCGGCGCACCGTTGAGCGCATCCACTTCTAGCCCAGAATCATCGGCGAGAACAAAACCGTTTTCTGTGTCGCAGACCAATTCTTGAGCTTTGGAATTTTGGGCGAGCCAACTTGCGAGTTGTGTTGATTTCTTGGTTGCGTTTCCAGCAAACGAATTAGCGTCTTCGATCACTTTTGGCGTGGCGGGAAAATCATTCAAGGTGAGGATGCGGAAGTTGCCCGACAGAATCGCACGAATCTCTTCAACTTTGTGCGCATTGCGCGTGGACAGGATTAGAGTCGTCATGCGCGAATCACGGCAACTGCACCACGCGGAAAAATCGCGATCCGAAAAGGGAGACTTGCGTGTTTGTGTAGCTCGAAACCGTGCTGGTTGCAACGTTGGTCACCAGCGGAAGCCACGTCGTCAAATTTGTGGAGGCCTCGATGATGTTGGTGCGCCCAACCACCAGTCCTGAAATATCGAATTGAAATTGGGTTCCCAAGCGTTTGGGAGAACTGATGATAATCGGATTAGCAACAACGCCCACCACAGTAATGGATCCGGTTGGTCCAAGATCGTCGTGATAAGGAAAAAAGCCCGTGGCGAAATTAAACACCACAGAAAAGGTTTCACCCTCTTCGTACAAATATCCCTTCACCCAAACATTGTCGTCACTGGTCACAGTGCGTGTAAAATTTTGGTCCTGGCTGATCCAGGTGACTGTATCTCCCAAATCAATCGTTAGGCTGGACGGTGAAAAGGAATTCCCCACGGTTACGAAATGCTCGACCGCAAAAAGACGACTCATTAAAACGGAAAGACAAAGCGTCCCCAATCCACATTTCAGGAAACCTTTTTTCATGAAGCCAGCATGAGCGACCTGAATTGGCGGTCAATGAAATAAGCCTGACGACCATGATTGGTTTTCGAGCAGATCACTTTGAAGGAGTGATCACAATGATCGACGCTGCGCGATTTGTTCTTCCCAAAATTAAATCTCCAACGAGCGGTGCTGCCAGCGAATTTGTGAACTCGAGCCAACCCAACAGGACGTCGCTTCCGTTGCGCGAAGGCAGGTAAACCGGAATGGAACCGCTGTCAGTTGGAAGAAAAGTTTTCACAACGCGGGGTCCGATCGGAAGTTGCGCACTGATCCTGACAGCTTTACCTGGTTGAGCGACTCCGTTTCCAAACGATTGATTTCCGTTCATCAAATCAAAAGCGAATAATTTTTGAGCAGTGATTTTTGAGCGCGTGGTTGCTGAGACATGCTCAGCGCTGACTACGGATGTCCAGTGGCCATCGGTGAGTTCGCCGTTGATTCCATTCAGGCCGTGCAAGTCCAGATTCAGGGTCAGGACGACAGATTGGATCGGGCGTCGCAGGACAGGAAATTTTATGTAGCCGTTGTAATCAAATTGTCCGCGCAACGGCAAAGTTTTTTTGGCGATGGTTAATTTTCCCGAAAATTTCCCTTGTCCAGTCACATTTAATTTTATCATCCCGGAGCTTTCCGGATTTACTCCGTTGGTATCGAAAATCAAACCGGAGTATTTTCCTTTCACGGTGGGGAATGGATTCAAAATAAAATTCGCCGTCAAAACCAGATTGGATTGCATCGTAAAATTTAAAACAGCCTTGTTTGAAACGGCGGCTCCCTCCCACCCGCCAAAAATCTGTCCTGCTCCGGGTCGGGCAATCATTTGGTAAACGTTTCCGATCTTCAGAAGTTTGCCGTCAAGGTTAGGCTGAACGCGACCCACTCCGCGAACTTTTACGGCAAGAGGACTATTCACCTCGTAAATGAAAGCGCGCGTTATGTTTGGGGAAAAATTTCCCGCAAAATCAACGCTGCGGAAAATTATGGCGTTTGTTCCAGCAGCCAAACCAACTTCAGCCAGCCAATTTGTGGTTCCGCTCGCCCGGACAAACGGTCCGCCATTAACCTGAAATTCCACGCGCTCCAATAAAACGTCGTCGTTCGCCGTGCCACCGATGAAAACAGGTGAATTGGTCAAGCGAGCAAAATTTGGAGGAGAACTTGTGATCGCAATCGTCGGATTTTGTGTGCCCGGCTCGAAAACGTCGATTGATACCATCTGGGAGCCGGCCGTTCCGCCAAGTTCGTCGGTCACGACCGCCATGACCGTGTGAATTCCTGCTGCGCTCGGAGTCCAATTGAAGCTGTAAGGCGGGTTCGTCAATGCAGGGCTGATCGCAACAAAACTATTACCGAAGCCCTCGAAAAATTGAACATGATCTGCCATCAACCCCGGCGCGCTCACCGTGGCGGCGATAAAAACGTTGGATCCCAAAGCGACTCTTGATTCGTCGGCAGGTTCCGTCAGGACAATGGTTGGCGACGCTAGAACGGAAAAACTAACCGTCGTGGAACTGGCAAAACCACCGTCGTTGTCGGTTGCGCGGGCCACAATGAAATAAAGGTCCGGCGGCAGATTCGTCAGGACAATTTCGTAAGGCGCGTTTGTCAGAGTCGCGAACGAGAGCCCGTTCAAGAGGAACTTCACCTGCATGATTTGTCCATCGTTGTCCGAAGCCATAGCCCGGACTGCGATGTCGGACCCAACGCGCAATCTCGCCCCGTCCACCGGCTCAACCAACGTTATGGTTGGAGGAATGTTTGGAAGCTTCGTCACGTTGAGGATGGCTGAATCGCTCGGGGTCGAACCCGCCTCGTTGCTTACGACCACGGAATAACTCCCGGCGTTGTTCGTTTGCACGTTGCCGAGAAAAAAAGAATTCGTGGTCGCACCCGTGATGTTGGTCCCATTGAATTGCCATTGATAACTTAGCGGTGGTGTGCCGATGGCTGTGACAGAAAAATTCACCTCACCGCCGGGAAAAACATTTTGACTTTGCGGTTGAGTTAAAATTATCGGTGCAGTCGCAGCGTCACGCACCGAGATATTTACGGCCGTCGAGGTGGTGGATAAACCCGCGATATCAAATGCTTTTGCGGTGAGGGAATAATTTCCGGCGGTAAGATTGTTTAACGTTGCTGAATAGGGCGCGGAGAAATCAGTTACTATCAAATTGCCGTCTCTGTAAAATTCAACGCGCGCAACGCCGTTGTCATCCCTGGCATCGGCTAGAATAACGAGGTTTGCGCCCGCGGTTAAGCTGGAATTGTTTTGCGGGTTCGTGATGGTGATTGTGGGTGGCGCGTTCGGGGCCACCACTGTAATCGTGCCCACCATATTGAAACTGAAAACATGCGGTGTGCAGTAATAGGGATATGTTCCTACTGGAACATTGAAGGTAAATGAATAAGAACCGTTCCTTCCAAAAAGTGGGCTGCGCCAAACGCCACTGGGCACGAGATTAACGCCACTCACCGCATCGTGGGCTGAGCCGTCACGGTTCACCCAGGTCACCGTATCCCCCACATTCACCGTCAAATCCTTAGGAACAAATTGAAAGCCGCTCATGTTGACCGTGAAAGTGGCAGCATGGGTCGCGGTCGCGAGGCCAAGGCAACTGATCACGATCAATTTTAGAAAACGGTTCACAACAGAAAAATATTTTTCTCTTACAATTACAGGAATACTACGGCCACCTCAGGCTCAGCGTAGCAAAGATTCCGTTCGCCACGTAGTTGTTTTTATTTCCAGAACTCGGCTCAGCGTAGTGATAAAAATGGTAGCGCAAATTTGTGCTCAAATTATCAGTCCATTTCTTTCCAATGCCGAAACCAACGACCTGCCGTGTGTAATCAATCCCCATCGGAACTCCACTCGTGAAATTATGCTGGCCATAGTTCGCGTCTGAAAACGCGTATGAGGCCTGCAAGTCCGTCGATTTATTCAGTGCAAAGTTGGCGCTCGCCAGAATGCTGTAAATATCTTCCCGATACGGGACGACGGAAATGTTTCCATTGTCCGCAGTCAGCGTGCGCGTGCGGTTGTAAGAAATTGTCGCGGACAAATAGAGACGGCTGAACGGGGTGACGACAGCATGAAGGCCAAATATATGACCATCATTGTTGCCTGCGAAAACTTGTCCACCCGGAGTACCGTTAATTCCGCCGGGAATGGAATCGGTCGTGGTGGAATAGTCGGTCGAAACCAAACGGTAGGACAAAGTTGTTTTCAACCATTTCGCCGGGTTGACCACGAGCTTGGTGAGGACTTCATCGGTGTCGAGCGTCCGCCCACGGATAAAGGCCGGGTATCCATCAGTAGTGTCGCGGAGATTATTATAGTCGGTGTCACTGATCCGCTTCTTAAATTGCGCGGTGAAAGACATGGTGCGCCAGGGAGAGGTGTTGAAGCCGATTCGATAATCCTGCCCTGTATTATCAGCATCGGTGTCGCGTAAAAAATCATGGGCGCCTCCGCCGGTCTGTTCTTCAAATTGGCCGATGCGTTCCTCTTCCCAACGCGCTTCGGCAAATAGAACGGTCCATGGAATTTTAGTAAAGCGCACCGCAAAATTTTCTGAGAATTTTTCTTTGTCCAAATTGGAATCAATGGTCAAAACCCGCGAAGGGGGTGAAGCGGGGTCGCCCTCATCGAGATGAGTTTTCCCAAAACCTTCCTGATGCCCCCACTCGTTTTGAATTCCAGCAGAGACACTCAAGCCTTCGACGCCAAGCAGCGCGCTGCTCAAACTGAACAGATGCGTCTCGTGTTTCAAAATGATCGGCTCGCTATACCAAAAATCGCCTGCAACCAAAAGTCCGGTGGAATCAAAGGTCGATTGGTGGTGGAGAGCGTCGCCTTCCATTCGCGAATAGAAATAGCCACCCGCCAGAAAAAGCCATTCACCAAATTGCCGTTCGACCCGAATGGTGTTCATTCCTTGCGTGTGTCTGGATTTCTCTTTGATGCCGGTAATGGTGTCGGGCACGCGCCCATAGGAATGAATCACATCTTCTCGGCGAGTTTTGGAATCGTAAAACTCGACGCGCGCGTTGTCCTCGATTCGCCAATCGTAAACCTCGTGAACCAGATCGTATTTCAAAATGTGGGTTTCTTCGCGAATCTCCTTTGCCGCCGGAAAAACATTTTTGCCATTTACGTTGCCAAATTCTAAAGTGGATTTCGCGCCGTCTTTCCATTGCTGTTCGTAACCGAAAACCATTTGCGGCGAGTGCGGCAGGTTTAAACCGAAATCAATCCACGCGCGACCCATATCGAGATGCAGATCGCGATTTAATTCGAGTAATGCGGGGATGAAAGGCTGAGGGTAATAAACTCCGCTGTCGTTGTAATATTTGCGCCATTGCTCCACGCCGCCTCGCACGAATCCGACGTCAGTTTTATCGAGGCTGAGTTTCACGGCGTAATCGTCTTCACCAAAGAGAGCGCGTCCTTCAGCGGAGACCGTCGTGTCGTCCGCGATTTTTTCTTTAATGGAAAAATACTCCACGCCACCCGCCGAACCGTCGCGATGCCCTTCAATTTCGCGGAAACTTTTTTTGTTCCCATCGACGTGAATGTAACGAACCGTCGGCGACAGCGAAAACTGAAGCTGCGTTTGCGCGTTTGTGCCCGACCAGTTTGCGCCTTGATCAATCCACGCGCGCAGCAAACCGATTTGTTCTGCCGTGAGCGGGTCGCCTTTTCCAGCCGGGGGCATTTCCATGTCTTCGACCAGACCGGCGACGTAATGAATCAACGGACTTTTCCCGCTATCGCCTGGGAAAATATCTACGCCGCTCTCGCCGCCTTTCAAGGCCGACTCACGATTGTCCAAACGAAATCGGCTCTTTGGTTTTTCCGGGCCGTGGCAACGAAAACAAGATTTTTCAAAGATCGGTTGGATGTCGCGCGCGAAATCAACTTGCGTTTGGGCGGACGGCGGAAGTTTGGAGGGGTCAACTTCAACGGCAATAATTGTTTGCGGAAAAAAGAAGGCCGCTAATCCACAAATCAATACCAAGCACCGAACGAAATTCCCGAACCTCCGCCCAATCGAAGTCTGGCGTTCGATGTTGAATGTTTGATGTTCGAATTTCATTCAATATCGCATCCGATGTTCGATGTTCGATCCGTGAATTGCACTGTGGCAACCCGCCGTCCAACAGGTTCCTTGTCTCAGGAAATCCGTGTGCGGCACTGAACCGATGTAGATTTGGCCTCTGGAAGCGCCTTGGACTTGCGCGTGACATTTCAAGCACAGGTTTGAATCATTTTCGACGAGCATCTTACGATTAACCGAGCCGTGCGGATTATGACAAACCGTGCAGCCTTCGCGCATCGCTTCGTGCTCAAAAACGAAAGGCCGCGTTTGTTCGCGATGACATCCGGCGCAGTTTTCGTTCTGTCGCGCCATGGCCAAACCGCTAGAGGGTTTAAAAATGTCGGAACCGTGCGGATCGTGGCATTGCACGCAGTTCATTTTCTTTTCGATGACGGGGTGATGATGCGGCAGGGCGAATTCAGCATGAGTTTCGGTGTGGCATTGAAAACAAGCGCCTGATTCTTTACCGGGATTGATGATAAATTGTCGGCCCGGTGCCGCGACATGTTTGCTGCCCGGGCCATGGCACGACTCGCAACTGGTTTC
>JBKJOA010000034.1:0-15774 GCA_046593365.1 Limisphaerales bacterium | reverse complement strand
CTTGAAAGAGGGTAAAATTGCGAGCGAACACTTTGAACAGCGCATCGAAATGTTTGTGCGCGATATTTCAGTTTATGGGAAACTGATTGCTCAACAGCGTAAGCATGATCTAGCGGGCAGCGAGGCTGGATTCCTGGCACGTCACCGGAAATAGCCCTGCAAAAGTTGCTTTAATCTCCCTAGCCAGAAAATTGCGCGGCCTGTTATCCGCGACCGCTTTCCGGGCAGTAAATCCAAACAAGGTTAAAAATCGTTCTTGCACAGGGAAACTAATTCCGCTCGCTTCTCAATAAATTGCGCCATGATGCTGATCGCGATTTCCGGCACGCTTTGCGATTTGATTCTGATTCCGACGGGACAGGCGACGCGATTCAGTTGTTCTTCCGTTGCAATTTTTTCTTCGAGAAAATGTTCCAAAATAATTCGTGCTTTGCGTGCGCTGCCGATCATTCCCAAGAAGCGGAAATCTTTTCGAATCCATCCTTTCAAGACAAGTGCGTCGTGACGGTGGCCGCGAGTGACAATCAGCCCGAAGGTTGGCGTGTCTGGTAATCGTTCGGACAAAAGTTGCGGCCATTCGCTCGTAAAAAGCTCGACCGCATCAGGAAAAAATTGCCGGTTGGCGAGCGCAAGACGGTCGTCAAAGACTGAAACGGCGAAATCGAGTTGCAGCGCGAGCGGAGCAACAGCTTGGGAGATGTGTCCAGCGCCAGCGATCCACAAGGCGCAGGGCGGGGAAACGGTTTCCTGATAAAGCCAGCTTAGAGGCGTTAAATCGTTGAATCGTTGAATCGTTGAACCGTTCCGAGTGATCCCAAAATTCTTTTTCACGCCCCAACTCAGCGATGTTTTTCTCTCGGCAAGTTCACTCCAAAATTTTTCTCCAACGGCTTGCGCATTGGGCAGAATCACGCCGAAAACTTTTCCACCGCAGATCAATCCATCGTCCCAGCCGAAATCATGGTCAAGCAACAAATCAAACGTCGAAGGCTCGCCGGCTTGAAGCGAACGAATGGCGCGTTGTTGAATTTCAGCTTCGAGACAACCGCCACCCAGCGTTCCTTTGATTCGACCGTCCTGATAAAACAATGCTTTCGCTCCAAGCTTCTGGGGACTGGAGCCTTTTACAGACGTGATAATTCCCAACACGACCTTTTCCTTTTGGCGAGCGGCTTCGGCCAATGCTTGGAAAACAAGATGGCTCATGAAGGGCCGATGGTATGCAAATTCAAAAAAGCGGTGGACAGGTTATTTTTTGTTTAACGATTCCAGCTTCTTTACTGCCTGGCTGTTTCCGTTGGTGGCGGAGGCAGTTAACCATTTTTTGGCGAGAGTTAAATCCTTTTCTAAGCCATCGCCGTCTAAATATCTCATGCCTAAATCGTATTGCGCCGAAGGAGCGCCTTCCTCCGCTTTCTTTTTTTGAAACTCGATGGTCTTCCTCTGGATTTCCGCTTTTTGTTCCTTGGTTTTTTCAGGAATGGCATTAGTGAGCACCGAAACTGTTGCTGGAGGGGGTGTGACCGTGGCTGCTCGAGGGGGCGGGGTGGGGGCGGTCGGCGCGTTTGGAGTGCGTAACGTGTTATCAGGATTGACGATTCTTTGGGTCAACTTTCGAGCCTGGGCGTTGGCGTTGCAAGGCATGGTCAAGACCGCAATGAGAACAAACAAGGAGAGGATCGTTTTCATAATGAGCTTGCATACGTTAACCGGAATTTCCGCCTTGTCGAATCCAAGTTGCCATGAGTTTTCGTCGTCGTGTTTTAATTTTTAATATCCAACTGCGGCTGGACTTCGACGCAGTCGCGCTCCGTTCGAATCCGGACTACTGCTTTCTGGCTTGAGCTATTCTCGTCTCAATCGCATGATTGGCCCGTCAGCAAACGGGAGTCATTCAGCGTGAAGAACAAATCATCCTCGTCAAAAATATCACTCTCGCCGGGCCAGCGTTTTCGTAACGCGCTCCGTCGCGAGAAACCGCTCCAGCTTGTCGGCACGATCAATGCCTATTCCGCATTGCTGGCCGAGAAAGCTGGCTTTCGCGCCATTTATTTATCCGGCGCCGGAGTGGCAAATGCCTCTTATGGATTCCCCGATCTCGGGGTCACCACCCTGGAAAATGTGCTCGAAGATGTGAGCCGGATTACTGCGGTTACGAACGTGCCTTTGTTGGTCGATGCCGACACGGCCTGGGGTAACCCGAAACGAACCGTCCGCGAGATGATCAAGGCGGGTGCCGCTGGAATTCATATTGAAGACCAGGTTGAAGCAAAGCGTTGCGGCCATCGGCCCAACAAGCAGTTGGTCACACAAAATGAAATGGTGTCACGAATCAAATCGGCCAGGGCCGGAAAATCGGATCCAGCTTTTGTCATCATGGCGCGGACCGACGCAGTCGCGGGCGAGGGCATTGAGGCGGGAATTCAGCGAGCGCGGGCGTATCGGGATGCCGGAGCGGATATGATTTTTGCGGAAGCCTTGACCAGCCTCGACCAATACAAACAGTTTGCGGAAGCAGTCAAAATTCCTGTGCTCGCGAACATCACTGAATTTGGCAAGACGCCTCTTTACACCGCGAAGGAATTGTCGGCAGCGAAAGTGGCTCTGGCGCTTTACCCGTTGTCAGCTTTTCGGGCGATGAGCGCGGCGGCTCTGAAGGTTTATCAAACGATTCGAGAACAGGGCACGCAAAAGGAATTGATTCCTCTGATGCAAACTCGATCCGAACTCTATGAAGTGTTAAATTACGAAGCGTGCGAGAAAAAGTTCGATGCGGAATTTAAAAAAAGACGCGCGGGCAGTTGAATCAGAAGAAGAAAACAAATGAGCGCAGATAAAAATACCAGCGGTCTCGCGGGAGTAGTCGCGGGAGAAACGGAGATTTGCACGGTGGGCAAAGAAGGAGTGGGGCTGACTTATCGCGGCTACTCCATTGAAGAACTCGCCCAAAAATCCACCTTCGAGGAAGTCGCTTATTTGTTGATTTATGGGAAGCTGCCGATGGTTGCCGAGCTGGATAGCTATCGCAAAAATCTGGCTTCCCTGCGTGGGCTTCCGTCCGCGCTGAAACTGGTGCTGGAACAGTTGCCGACGGATGCGCATCCCATGGACGTTTTGCGGACCGGCTGTTCGGCGCTCGGTTGCCTTGAGCCAGAGAACGAGCAACGGAATCAGTTTCAAATTGCGAACCGGCTGCTGGCGCTTTTTCCATCCATGTTGCTCTACTGGTTTCATTTCGCCAACGGCGGCAAACGAATTGAAACTCAGACCGATGATCCAAATATCGCGTCGCACTTTCTTCATCTGCTCCACGGCAAACCGGCCGATGATTTGCATAAGCGCGCGCTGGATTCTTCTCTCATTCTTTATGCGGAACATGAATTCAACGCTTCAACTTTTGCGGCGCGCATCACCGCTTCAACCCTGGCGGATTTCTATTCGGCAATTACTTCCGGCATCGGCGCATTGCGTGGAAATCTTCACGGTGGTGCCAACGAAGCAGCGATGGAGTTAATCGAAAAATTCCAAACTCCCGATCAAGCCGAAACGGGCCTGATGAAAATGTTGGCGGAAAAACGCCTCATCATGGGTTTCGGCCACCGCGTTTATAAAGTCTCCGACCCACGTTCGCCCGTGATCAAAAGCCTCGCCAAAATATTGGCGGCGGCTTCGGGCGACAAAACGATTTATCCCATTTCCGAACGCATCGAATCGGTGATGTGGCGGGAAAAAAACCTCTTTCCAAACCTCGATTTTTACAGCGCGGCGGCTTATCGTTTTTGTGGAATTCCAACCGCGATGTTCACGCCGATTTTCGTGATTGCGCGCACCGCCGGTTGGTCCGCGCATATCATGGAGCAGCGGGGGAACAATCGGTTGATTCGACCGACTGCGGATTACGTTGGCCCAGAGCCAAAGCCATTTATTCCGATTAATGAGCGATCATGAAGATAGACAAGTTCCATCGTGGCGCAGATTTCTCTTCAGAGCATGGGTTCACGCTGATCGAGCTTCTCGTCGTCATTGCGATCATCGCCATTTTGGCTTCGATGCTTTTACCTGCGTTGAACAAAGGCAAGGCCAAGGCACAAGGTGTTCAATGTTTGTCCAACCATCGCCAATTGTGTCTGGCGTGGCGCATGTATTCAGACGACAACCACGATCGCCTTCTCTTCGCCAGCGAAGATCCGTTGAATCCAGATACCTTCGCTGGCTCATGGGTGACCGGGACTCTCGATTTCCGCCCGTCCAATCGTTCCAACTGGGACCCCGACCAGGACATAACAAAAAGTCCCATGTGGCCTTATAGCGGCAAAAGTTTGTCGATCTGGAAATGCCCTGCGGACCGATCTACGGTGACGGTTGACGGAGTGGTCAGACCGCGCATCCGCAGCATGTCGATGAATGTGTTTCTCGGTGGTTGGGGCGGCACCTACGGTGGTTGGGACAGGGTTCTTGGCCCCGTTTACACGGATTACAAAATTTTTATGAAGCAATCGGAAGTGAACAACGCCAACCCGGCCCGCCTTTTTGTCTTTCTCGACATGCGCGAGGACAGCATTGATATGGGCAACTTCGCCACCAGCATGCGCGGTTGGCCAGATCAACCGGAGACTTACGAGTTTTTTGATTTGCCGGGTTACTATCATCACCTCGCCAATGGATTTTCTTTCGCGGATGGACATTCTGAAATTCATCGGTGGCGTGACAAACGCACGACTCCAGCGTTGGCCTGGAATAATTTAGTAAGCGACATTTTTTCTTCCCCGAACAACCCTGACGTGATGTGGTTGCAAGAGCGTACGACCAGGAAAAAATAGTTTCGCATCTTCTCGCAATTTTGTTTCACGCACAATTAACTCCCCATAAATTCGCTTTCAATCATGAGTTCATTTTTATCCCTGAACGCGCGGCCTCAACCGGACGAGTTGCTGGTTCAAATCGCCGATTACGTTTCCGATTATGAAATCGCCAGCGACGAAGCTTACGAAACTGCCCGCTATTGTTTGATGGACACGTTGGGTTGCGGAATTCTCGCGCTCAATTATCCCGCCTGCACAAAACTTCTCGGGCCGGTTGTGCCGGGGACAATGGTCCCAAAGGGTAGCCGCGTTCCTGGAACTGCGTATGAACTCGATCCCGTTTCAGCCGCGTTCAACATCGGTTGTATTAATCGCTGGCTTGATTTCAACGACACCTGGCTTGCGGCGGAATGGGGGCATCCATCCGATAACCTAGGCGGAATTCTGGCCGTTGCGGATTTTCTCAGTCGAAGAAATCTGGCTGAAGGAAAAGAGCCGCTCAGAGTTCGCGATGTCCTGACCGCGATGATCAAGGCGCACGAAATTCAAGGCGTTCTCGCGATCCAAAACAGTTTTAATCGCGTCGGGCTGGATCACGTCATTCTGGTGCGAATCGCTTCCACCGCAGTCGTCACGCATTTGCTCGGTGGCAATCGCGAACAAATTATCAATGCCGTTTCCAACGCCTGGCTCGATGGCGGCGCGTTGCGCACCTATCGACACGCGCCGAACACCGGTTCACGAAAATCCTGGGCGGCCGGCGACGCGACCAGCCGCGCCGTGCAACATGCGTTCATGGCGATCAAAGGTGAGATGGGTTATCCCTCCGCGCTTTCCGCCAAAGGCTGGGGTTTTCAAGACGTTCTTTTCCGTGGCCAACCCATAAAACTTTCCCGTCCACTCGGTTCGTATGTGATGGAGAATGTGCTTTTCAAAATTGCGTTTCCGGCTGAGTTCCATGCGCAAACTGCGGTCGAAGCCGCGTTTAAATTGCATCCTCTTGTCCGGAATCGTCTCGGCGAGATCAAGCAGATTTCAATTCACACACACGAATCGGCCATTCGTATCATCGACAAATCGGGGCCGCTGCATAATCCCGCCGACCGCGATCATTGTTTGCAATACATGACCGCCATCGGACTGTTGTTTGGCGAATTGACTGCGGACCATTACGAAGATGCTACGGCGGACGATTTACGCGTCGATGCCTTGCGCGCGAAAATGGTGGTGCAGGAAGAGCCGCGTTACAGCAAAGAGTATTTGGAACCGGATAAACGCTCGATTGCCAATGCGATCCAGATCTTTTTCAACGACGGAACAACTACTGAAAAAATCGAGGTGGAATATCCGGTTGGCCATCGACGTCGTCGCGCGGAAGCCATTCCGTTGTTGCTGAAAAAATTCAAAGCAAATCTGGAAACGCAATTTCCCGCCCAGCAAGTAGAAGCAATTTTAAATATGTGCAACGACCGCGTCGGACTTGAATCCACTTTCGTGGATAAATTTGTGGAAGTTTTTTGCGAACGATAAATGCCGCCACGCGCGAGATTTACTCCAGATGACTTTGTTGGACAATAAATTCAAGTATTGGGCCTGACCCCGAAAAACTGGACGTGACAAAGCTGGAGTTGACCTGACCCCGTCAAACTGCCCCGATGCCAAATACGCTACCTCAGTCCGCGAGAGCATCCGCCAACAGTTCAGCCATGTGTTTGGGGTGAGCCGTGGTGAGATGTTCGATTTGATGGCGGCAACTTGTGCCGGACGCGACGACGATTGTTCCCACTGGCTGGCTCCGAATTTTTTCAACGAGCGGTTCGGCGACTTGGATTGACAGTTCGTATTTTGATTTCAACGCGCCAAACGCTCCCGCCATTCCGCAACAGCCGGTTTCCAACAAGGTCACCTTCCGCGAAGGCAAGCATTGCGCGAGACGAGTCATAAAACCTGGATTGAGCAACGATTTCGCATGACAATGTGCATGAATCGCGACGTTCTCCGCGTAAGTCTTGAACCGCAACGCGCCCGGTTCTTTTCGCAGTAAATTTTCGATAAATTCTTCAAAGAGAAAGCAACGTTTCGCAATCTGCACTGCGTTCGGCAAATTCAACTCGCGATAATCCTCGACGAACATGGAGTAGCAGGACGGTTCGAGAAATAAAATGGGTGCCGCATCCATCTGGCCAAGCAAATCCAGGTTATGTTTTCCGAGGCGTGCCGCTTCGCGCAAATTTCCCTGAGAGAACGCCGGACGGCCACAGCACTTTCTTTTTTTTGCCAACATCACTTCAAATCCCGCCGCTTCCAAAACGGCCACCGCCGCAATTCCGATTTCCGGTTCGTGGTAGCGAACAAACGTGTCGTCCCAGAGAATAATTTTTCCGCGAGGGCTGGGATTCGTCTTTGGTTCCCTCTGATGTTTCGTGAACCAGTGGTCAAAACGATTTGCCGTGTAAGCGGGCAGGGGACGTTTCGCCGCGATGCCCAGAATGTTTTCCATCGCGCCGCGCACGAAAGAAGATTTCAAACCCGCGTTGGCGAGCGGTGGAAAAAACGAGCCGAGTTTTCCCAGCAAATCGACGTTGCTGAAAAGGCGAACACTCCAGGGCAACCCATCCCGTTCCCAGCGTGCGTGCAGCAACTCCGCTTTGAGCAAGGCCAGGTTGACGTTCGATGGACATTCGGTCGTGCAGGCTCTGCAGGACAAACAATTGCTCAGAGCCGCTTCCAATTCGGGCGACTGTAACGCATCGCCGTTTTCCCTGCCCCGTGATTCCAACACGGCGCGAATCGTGTTGGCGCGTCCGCGTGTGGACATGATTTCTTCGCCGGTCGCCACAAAAGTCGGGCACATCGTCGGCGCATCTTTGCGACAACCACCGCAGCCGTTGCATTGCTCCAGATTTCCGATGAACGATTCGTCCTTCGCCGCGAACGCCAGAGTTGGTGTGAACGGAAGATCTAATTTGTAATCGGACGAGATGCGCAGATTCGTATCAATCTGGAACCGGCCATCATGAATAACTTTTCCCGGATTAAAATGATTTTGCGGATCAAACGAACCTTTGATTTCGCGAAAAACCTTTAGCAAATCGGGGCCAAGATGTTCGGCGAGAAACTCCGTGCGCGCCATGCCGACGCCGTGTTCGCCCGCGATTGAACCTTTAAATTGCCGGACAAGCGCGGAAACGTCATCGGAAAGCTCTCGGAGTTTTCTGCGATCGCCTGCATTTCGTAAATCCAGAACGGGCCGAACATGAAGCAGTCCTGATGCGGCATGGCCGTAAAAAGACGCCTTCAAATCGAGACGGCGCATGAGTGAGTTCAGGCCAGCGACGTAATCCGGCAATTGTTCGGGTCGGACGGCCGTGTCTTCAATGCATGTGACGGGTTTGGCGGAACCTTTGCACCCGGTCACCAAAGAAAGGCCGGCCTTGCGCAATGACCAAACCAGATTCGCTTCGGAGGAACTTCTCAAAAGAGTCGTGCGCAGGCCGAGACCTCTCTTTTCCAATTCAACCAGCTTGCCGGAATCGTCGTCGTAAAATTCCAAGACCAGAATCGCTTCGCATGGTTTGGTGTCGAGTTCGAGCAAATCGCGCGCGGCTTTGAAAGCGAGTTGCCCTTTCGTCTGGTCGAAGAGAACCCGGTCGAGATGTTCGATCGCGGCGGGTTTTAGGTCGAGCAATGCGACGGTGGCTTGCATCGCTTCGGCCACCGATGCGAAAAAAATAAGTCCAACCTCCTTCTTTTTCGGGAGCGGAACAATTTTCAATTCAGCGGAGAAAATGGCGGCCAGGGTTCCTTCGCTGCCGGCGAGAATATCACTGAGATTTCCGGGCGCGCGCCACCAACGATCAATGCCATAGCCGGGCCAGCGTTTGAGCAAACCGGCGGGGCGACGCTCTGCGATCTCGCTGCCGAACTCTGCGCAAAGTTTTGTCAGTAGCTTCTTTTGGGCCGAGAGCGTTGGGTGATTTGGACCGACGGTTTCAATGGTTCCATTCGCCAGAATAATTTCCAGCGAGCGGACGTGATCTGCGGTGGTGCCGTAAACCGGAACATGCGAGCCGGAGGAATTGTTGGCGATCATTCCGCCGAGAGTGGCTCGCGCGCTCGTGGCGACATCCGGACCGAAACAAAATCCGTGCGGCTTGAGAAAGTCGTTGAGTTGATCCAAGACCACGCCGGCACCGGTGCGCACGGTGCGCTTTTCCAAATCGAGTTCGCTGATCTGGCGATTGTGCCGGGAGAAATCAATGACCAGTCCGTCGCCGATGGCACCGCCCACCAGTCCAGTTCCCGCGCCGCGCGGTGTGACGGAAATATTTTCCTGCAACGCGGCCTTGATTACGGACGCAGCCTGCCGGGCAGTTTTTGGAAAGGCGACGGCAGTGGGTTCAATTTGATAAATGGAAGCATCGGTCGCGTAAAGCTGGCGCGTGAGATTGTCGAAACGAACTTCGCAATCAGCCGCGGCAAGCGCAGGAAAGTTTTTCGGACGCATTCATGGTTAATTTGCCCACTTCCAATCTCCCTTGCACCGATTTTCTCCTGGGGCAAACAAATAAAAACCACACTGCGTTTTTCGCGCGGGGGATTCGCCGGCTATCGTTTCACCGTTTCATGGAGGGACGGGAAATGATTGATTCGCAATAAGTCGCGCAACAAACAACTCATGCTGATCAACTCTTCCAGCGAGATTGGCTTGACTAGAAATAAACTGATTCCCAGCTCAAACGCCCGCTCCACATCCTCCACCCGTTTCGAGGCGGACAGGATGATGACCGCCAGGCGTTTGAGTCCCGGCTGGTCGCGCAACCAGGACAGCACCTCGAAGCCGTTCTTCATCGGCATGTTCAGGTCCAGGATCATGACAAGAGGCAGCGGAAATTTATCGCGGTCGCTGTAACGGCCATCGCCTTTGAGATAGGCGATGGCTGCTTCGCCGTTGTGGAGTTCTTGCACCGGGTTATGGAAGGCCGCTTTCCTGAAAGCTGAACGCATGAGCAGCAGGTCGTCCTGGCAATCGTCCACCAGCAGGATGGTTTTTTCTTTGTGCATTAAAAATTCAAAGGGTTTGGAAATTGGATTGGATTGTTGGATTCCAGATGAATGCGTTCAAGCATATATCCTATTTATCCATCAATCTTGTTGTCCGTTTGCGCCGCCTGCTTTCCGCAGTTCAAACCAAAACCGGCTGCCTTGCCCCAGAGTGGATTGGATTCCCACCCGTCCGCCGATGCGCTCGACCCCTTTTTGAATAATGGCCAGACCAATGCCTGTGCCGGGATACTTGTCTCCGTGCAGTCGCGTGAAGAGCCGGAAAATCTGTTCGTAGTGATCGGGCGCAATGCCAATGCCGTTGTCTTCCACCCACACCCTGACAAAGCCGGGAGTAATGGGTGGAGGGTTGGATGTTTTTTCACCAGGCCCTTTATCCATTAATCCATCCACCCGTTCCGGCCTTTCTTCCGTGCAAAGGCGCACCAGCGGCTTCATGCCGGGAGCAACAAATTTCAAGGCGTTGTTGACCAGATTGGATAGGACCTGGCCCAGCGTCGGTTCATGAGCCAGCACCAGCGGCCACGGCCCGGCGATTTCCACCCGCCCGTGCTTGTTTTGGATCTCTGCTTCCAAATGGGAGAGGGCGGAGCGGACGACCGCTTCCAGATTCACGGAAGTCAGTTCGATTTGCTGTTGGGCAACTCGGCTGAACGCCAGCAAGTCTTGCAGCAACGCATCCATATATTGGGCCGAGCGGCTGATGCGGCCAGCAAAGTCCCGGCCTGAGTCACTCAAGGCTGAGCCTGCCTCTTCCAACAGGATCTCGGAAAAGCCCTGCATCGAGCGCAGCGGCGCGCGCAAGTCGTGCGCGATGGAATAAACAAAGGCTTCCAGTTGCTGGTTCGTCGCGCTCAGCTCCGTCGTGCGTTCGGTCACCGCTTGTTCGAGCTGTCCAGCGCGGTTCGACAATCGCACTTGCGCGTGACGCAATATTTCTTCCGAAACCTTGCGTTCGGTGATGTTGTTGAAAATGATGGCGATTTTTCCGGCCTCCTCATTGCTGATTCGAAAGGCATAGACATCAAACCAGCGGTTCAACACTTTCGCTTCTTTGATAAAGCGAGCCGGTTGGCCCGTCCTGGCAACCTTGCCAAACTCTTCAATCCAACTGTCTTCAAGATCCGGGAGGATTTCAGTTATTCGTTTTCCTGTAACGCCTTGCAGCCCGGTCTGCCTCTCGAACGCAGGATTCACTTCCAAATAACGGAAATCCTCGGGCTGGCCGTTTTTATCCAAAATCATTTCGATGACGCAAAATCCTTCATCAATGGAATTAAATAAATTGTGGTAGCGTACTTCGCTCTCGCGCAAAGCGTCCTCAATTTTTTTGCGCTCGGTCACGTCCCGTGAAACGACGAGCAGGAGATCGGGGTGGCCGTCCGCATTGAGAATCGGCGAAATCGCCACATCCCACCATTTGGGTTTACTGTCCACCGTGCGGAAAAAGCCGATGAAGTTTGCGTCATTGCCTGACAGGGCTTTCTTGATCGCGGCTTGCGCGGCGGAACGGTCCTCTCCTTCCCAGAATTCCAGCCACGATTTGTTCAAATAAGGACCGATGTCTTTTATTCCAAGCAAGTCCTGCCCGCTTTGGATGGAGAGCAAATTTCCTTTGAGATCGAGAATTTTAATACAATCCGGGCTGCTTTGGATAATCGTCCGATTGAACTCTTCGCTCTTGCGCAAGGCTTCCTCGTCCTGAGTGCGTTTGCTGATGTCCGTTATGTTTTGCATCACCGCTAATGGGTTTCCATGACTGTCGCGATCCAGGGTTTTGCGAACAAGGACGGTGATCTGCTGGCCATCGCGTCTGGTATGCACCATTTCGCCGGTCCAGTGGTCGGTCCGATGAAGCTCCTCGGTGAGTTTCTTGAGGGAAATGGAAGATTGGGTTTTGAGCAGGATGTGGCTTATTTTTCCGAGTGCTTCGGCCCGGGTCCAGCCGTAAATTTTTTCCGCGCCACGATTCCAGTAAAGGATTCGTCCTTCAAGATCCCGCACAATGATGGCATCGCTGCTCAAGTCGAGCAGCCGCGCCTTTTCCCCCAGTTCTTTCACCGCGTTTTTGCGTTCGGTGATGTCGCGGATGTTACATTGAATGACCGCCTCGCCATTTTCCTGATAAAGATTGCTGACAAATTCCACTTCGCGGCGCTGGCCTGACCTGGTTTCGAGCGCCAAACTTTCGTAGCGGATAAAACCTTTCGCTTTCAATTGTCGAAACGCTTTCAGGCTGGATTCTTTGTCTTTGAGGAAGCCGATTTCCCAAAGTTCCTTGCCGATGATTTGTTTCTTGGGATAGCCCAAAAACTCGATGATAAATGGATTGGCATCCACAATTTTTCGAGTTTCCGGGTCGAGAATCAGGATTCCGTCCTGGGCCGCTTCAAAGAGACGGCGGAAACGCATTTCCGAACGGCGCAGGCTCGCTCTTAAATGCAAACGCTCGGTGATGTCATCAATGGACAGGAGAATCCGCTGGTTATTATCCAGCCGACGGGCGCTCAACAGCAGCGTGCGACGCTCACGGTCGCCGAAATCCTGCGTCATCTCGAAGTGATCGAAAAAACCGTTTAGCGGCAGAATATCTTTCAGAAGTTTCCGCAACTCGGGAATGTTCCATTGCCTTTTCCCCACTTCGTAAATCAAATGGTTCTCCGTCTGTGCCCGAGTCAGGTGAAACTGTTGGTAGAACGAGTGGTTCGCCGTCGTCACGCGCAAATCCGGGTCGAGAATCAACAGTGGCGGAACGCTTTCGACAATGGCCTGGGCATAGTCGAGGGACTCTTTGGCTTCCTGCTGTTTTAACTTCAGCTCATTAATGTCCATCAGCATGACGACCGCGCCGTCAATTTTCTTATCGAAGGTCACGTAGGGCCGCGCCCGCAATACAAACCAGCGCCCGTCTTTGTCCTGCACTTCGCGTTCGCGCACGCGGACGGTGTCGATGACCTCGGTGATAAATTTCTCCAGGCCGGGAAAATCAAGATTGTGCCGGATGCCGCTCAACGGTCGGCCCACGTCGGTCGGCAGCAGGTTGAAGGTTTTTTCGGCCAAAGGGGTGAACCGTCGGATGGTCAGGTCGCGTTCGAGCAACAGGATGGCCGTATTGATGCTGACATGGAGGTTGTTTAAATCGTTGTTGAAACGATTGAGTTCGGTGTTCCGCGACGCCATCTCTTCGTTGACGGTGGTCAGTTCTTCATTGGTGGATTCGAGTTCTTCCTTGGAGGTTTCCAATTCCTCGTTGGTGCTCTGCAATTCCTCGTTGGCCGATTGAATTTCTTCGCTGGAAGACTGGAGTTCCTCGGACGCGGCTTCGTGTTGTTCCTGGAGCGATTGGGCGTAGTCGCGGGTCTCGATCAGTTCGCGTTCCAATTCCATGACGCGCCGACGTTCGGCCGCAGTCGTCTTTGTAGCGCGGGTTTCCAAACCGGTTGGATCGCCGATTTCCAAATCGGCAGAGCTTTGGCCGGAGCGGAGACGTTCGTTTTTTCCACGCGCGGCGGGTTTGGAAACCCGAGCCACCGCAGACCTGGAAGTCTGCGCTACGTCCATTTCCTTAAACAAAATCAGATAAAAGATTTCTTTTAAGTTTTTCAGCGGGATGACTTCGATGTTCACCGCGCCGCCGTTGCCATCCATCCGCGCGTTCTTCCGGATCACCGGATGATTCGCTTTCTTCGCCTGGTTGATCGCCGCGCGCAACGGCAGCATCAAACCATCCCGTGCCATCTTCAGCACGTTGAAGCTCGCCTTGCCCGCCGCCGGCTCCAGATACGCGTTGGTCGAACCGCGAAATTGCAAGACTTCCAATTCGGCATTGATGAGCACGCCGGGAGGAGCAAATTGGCTGGCCATGAGGCGGTCGGCCTCGCGGAGCGCGGTCGGTTCGGCGCGAAAATTATCATTCGCAGGAAATGAGGTGACGAGTCTCTGTTTTTTTTCCCGAGAAGAACGAGACCCCTCGCCTCGTCTCCGGCCCGTTACCGGCTGATGATGGGCGGGAAAACCGCTCGTTTTTTTGGAGAAGATTTTTTGTTTTTTATCCAGCGGTTCAAAGAGGTTGGTGAATGCGCCGATCGATTCCGACGTGCCGAGAAACAAAAATCCCCCCGGTTTAAGCCCGTAATGAAAGTTGGTCAGGATTTTTTTCTGCAAATCCGGCTCGATGTAAATGAGCATGTTGCGGCAAGTGATCAAATCCATCCGCGAGAAAGGCGGGTCGATCAAAACATTTTGCCGCGCGAAAATACAGAGCTCGCGCAACGACTTGCTGACGCGATAGCCGCCTTGTTCCTCGACAAAAAACCGCCGCAACCGTTCCGGCGAAACATCGGCGACTAGATTCCTGGCGTAGAGCGCGTGCCGGGCTTTATCCAGCAGCGCCTCGTTCGCGTCGGTCGCAAAAATCTGGAGCCGGGGCGCACTGGGAATCTTCGCGCAAAATTCCGTGTAAGCCATCGCGATGGAATAGGCTTCCTGGCCCGTGGAAGAGCCGAGCGACCAGACGCGCACCGGGTCGTCCGGCTTTCGCCCCTGTAAAAGTTTTGGAAAAACTTTTTGTTTCAACGCCTTAAACGCTTCCGGGTTGCGAAAGAAACTGGTTACGTTGATGAGGATGTCGGAATAAAGCAGGCCGAGTTCCTTCGAATTGCCCTTGAGAAAACGGGCGTAGTCGCGGAGCGCGGTCATCTTGTTCAACACCATGCGCCGGGTGATGCGCCGGTGGATGGTGTTCGATTTGTAGAGAGAAAAATCAATTCCGCGATGCGTGCGCAACAAGGCCAGAATATTCTTGAAAACATTATCATGGGCGGAAGACAAAGGCGCGGATTTATCTTCGACCAGTTCCGCCATTTGAGCTTCCCGAGCGGAGGAGGCGGGACTCGTGCGGCGACCTGCGACCAATGGATGTTTGGCAATCTGCGCCAGCTCTTTCGCAATCTGTTTGGGCGAAAGCACCAAATCCACACAACCCGCGGCCGCCGCGCTCCGTGGCATCGAATCGAATTTGGCCGAGCTATCCTGGGCAAAAGTAAACCCACCCTCAGACTTGATCATTTCCAACCCTTGCGTGCCGTCGGTGGCCGTGCCGGAAAGAACGACGCCGATGGCCCGCCCGCGCTGGTCTTGCGCGAGCGATTCAAAAAAGAAATCAATGGAGCGATGCGCCCCGGGAGTTTTGTCGCGTGGCTGTAGTTTTAAAATGCCGCGCTCAATGAACATGCAGGTATTCGGCGGAATCACATAAACCAGATTGGGCGCGACTTTCATGCCGCTGGAGACTTCACAGACCTGCATCAAAGTAGTCTTCCGCAAAAGTTGCGTCAGCGCGCTTTGGTGTCCCGGATCCAAATGTTGAATGAGGACGAAACCCATGCCGGTATCGACCGGCAGATTCTGGAGCAATTGCGTGAACGCCTCCAAACCGCCCGCCGACGCGCCAATGCCAACGATGGGAAATGGGGAGGGCGATTTTTTCCCCACCAACGGCAGGGAAGAGGTTTCTTTTTTTGCCGCCAGGGAAGTGCGGGCCGACTTCACGGCGATTAATTTTTTCGCGTCAGTCGTGCCCGCCTTAAATTTTTTTTTGCGATTTTGCTTTTTCACAGGAATCGTCATACGGCGCGGGTAAAAAGATTTGGACTGCGTGCTGGTGAATTCCGCTAACCTCGCAACGAATAATATGCTTCCTTAAGTAATCTTTATCCCAAACCTTGGCAAGTCCTTCCCAAGCGATATTCATGCACCTAAATTGGAGTAAACCCCAAAACGATTGTTTCTCGTTGCGCCTCGCACTGATAGCGTGAGAGCGCCAGATTGAACCGCGAGAAAATGTGAAACATCCAATATTCAAATTATGAAACCGATCGTTCTCTTTACGGTGATCGTTGGATTGCTG
>JBKJOA010000005.1:0-8380 GCA_046593365.1 Limisphaerales bacterium | reverse complement strand
TCTCCCTGAACTGCTCCAGTGCGAGCGCGACTTGCGCCAAACGAATTAACGCAAAGGAAGTTGCTTCTTTAACGGAGACTTTACTCAAAGCAGGAAGAAACATTCCTGAGAAAATATAAAAGCCGCTTTTAGCTTTGGCCGACGTTCTCGCAGCGACATTCGTCATCATCAAACTTTTCGGAGGGGACGCCGACGCCAGCGAGATATTGGTTTCCATTGCCCGCAAATAAAAAAGTAAATCGCGTTCAAAGAATCCCGTCGCTCTTAAAAAACTCCACCCAGTGCTTTTCGGAGGAATTGTCCATTCATCGTTGGTATCGCTCTCGCTAAATCTTTGCATATCAGCAAAGTTCATGCGGAAGTACGGAATGTTCATGGCCCGATCTGCGATCAACGCCTTGGACATCAGATTGGTTTTTTCCGATGCGGAAAAGGCTGATGCGAGTTGGGTTAATTGTGGTTCGGGCAAGCTATTCTCATTCAGTTCATGTTCCAAGGCGCGTGTCGCCATGTTGAGCAAAGCGATACGAACGAGTTGTGAAATCAAATTGGGCTCCGCTTCGAGCGACCGCGCCATACCAAGCAGAGACTGGATTCCTTCGATCGTCTTTACGGAATCTTCGGCCAAACAAGACTGAAACTGTAGCATCCGCCCGAACTCCTTGAATTTCGGCAAATGCGGCAGTGGAGTCGCGAGTCCCATGGAACAATCAATGGGGTAACGAGTTTCCGGAAGTTGAATTGAGTCATCCACTTTCGCGAGGGCTTCCCGATTCATTCTCAAATATTCGGAGAAAAGATTTTGTTCTTCTGCCGTCAACTCTTCACCTGAGCGAGGGAATTTAATTTTTTGCAGCGTATTGGAACGGCCATCGGAAAAATTCCGCATCAGGCTAAACGCTTGTGTCATTACCAGCGCCGAATTTTTTTCGGCAGGCACCGCTGCATACCAACCGTTCAAATCCTTGCCGCTGCTCGGAAGGCCAGCATTGCGGATGGCGTTCAATTCAGCGCTCACTTGACGCGCCAAAACGATTCTCCAGATCAGGAAGATAAGAATTGGCAACAACGCCAACGAAATCACGATGTTTAACCAAACTCGGCGATCCGATTTATGGCGAAGAAGAGGAGGGATCATTCAGGAAGCATCATTTTCCAACACGAATTCTACAGTGCATTTTTCGCGGCGAAGTTTCTTCCACTTTTCGACGGCATGAGGAAAGAGCTTGTAGTAATCATCGCAAAGTTCAAAAGCGGCTTTCGTGGAAATGGGCCGGTGCGGGTCACGCATGGCGCTCCAGTCGGGAAATTCTAAATCAAGAACGTTGGAGCTTTTCGTAAAGTTCTTTGGTTCCATGTTTCAAGACAATCTCACGCCACCTGTCCTGGTTCCAGTCCATATTATTAACTCTTCCCAAACCGATAATATCGTCCACATCTTTTTCGACCCGCCCCGCGTGACCAAATTTCACTGCATGGCACTTTAGGGCAATCAAGTGTTCCAAAGAGACCGTCCGATATGGTTTTTCGTAAATCTCGGAAACGATGCTGTCACCCAACAATTTTTCGAAAGTCACTGCATTAACCAACATCAAATCAACGGGAACAATGTCGGCATCAGTGCTTTGAAACTGTAAAAACGTTGGCCCTTCCGAAATTTTTTCTTCACCAAGTTCTTTCATCAGCCCAATCCATTTGTCTGCATCCGTTTGTAAAATCATCAAATCAAGGTCGAATGTGCTGCGTTCTAATCCATGCGAGATGACAGCTCGCCCACCAACCAGCAGGAAGCGCAAACGTTTCGATTCGGCCAAACGCGAAATTTCAAGAAGCAGACTCACAACTTCAAATCGGTTTGTGATGCAACTGCGCATGGGCCGCTGCAATAAATCCTTTGAACAACGGGTGGGGCTGATTGGGCTTGCTCAGAAATTCCGGATGAAATTGGGACGCAATAAAAAACGGGTGGTCACGCAACTCGATGACTTCCGCCAGTTTTCCGTCCGGCGTGTTGCCGGAAATGATGAAGCCCGCTTTCTCGTATTGTTCGCGATAGGCATTGTTGAATTCGTAACGATGCCGATGCCGTTCGTTGATGCAAAATGCGCCGTAGAGCTGGCTTGCCTTCGATCCGACCGCGAGTTGGCAGGCTTGTGAACCGAGCCGCATCGTGCCGCCCTTTTTCGAAACTTTCCTCTGGTCCTCTTGCAACGCGATCACGGGATGCGGCGTGTTGGGATCAAATTCCGTGGAGTGAGCCTTGCCCAGTTTGAGAACGTGGCGCGCAAATTCAATCGTGGCGATTTGCATTCCGAGACAGAGGCCGAGATAGGGAATTTTTTTCTCGCGCGCGTATTGGGCGGCGAGAATTTTTCCTTCGATACCACGCTCGCCGAAACCGCCGGGAACGAGGATTCCACCAAGACCGTGCAACACTTTTTCCGCACCGGAACGCTCGATATCTTCCGCGTCCACTTTAACAATTTCCACGCCGCAATCGTGGGCGATCCCGCCGTGAATCACTGCTTCGTAAACGGATTTATACGCGTCATTCAGCTCAATGTATTTGCCAACGACGCCGACTCGCACGCGATGTTGGGGGGCGATGAGTTTACGAATAATTTCCTGCCAATGCGACATGTTGGCAGGGGGAGTTTCCAATTTAAGGTGACGGCAGACGAGATCGTCCATCCGCTCGCGTTGCAACATCAACGGCAATTCGTAAATACTGTGATCGACATCCTTTTCTTCGATCACGGCTTCGTATGGAACGTTACAAAAGAGAGAGATTTTCTGGCGCAATTCCGCGTCGAGCGATTTTTCGCAGCGGCAAACCAGCATGTGCGGCGTGATACCGATTTCACGCAACTTCGCCACCGATTGTTGCGTCGGTTTGGTTTTTAATTCACCAGCCGCTTTGATGAAAGGAACATAGGTGACGTGGACGAACATCGCGTTGTCGAAGCCGACTTCGAGTGCAAATTCGCGGATCGCTTCGAGGAAGGGCAACCCTTCAATGTCGCCAGTGGTCCCGCCGATCTCGGTGATGACCACATCGGCTTTGGATTTTTCCGCCAGTTGACGAATCCTGTTTTTAATTTCATCCGTGACGTGCGGAATGACTTGCACGGTTTTGCCAAGGTATTTTCCTTCGCGTTCGTTGTTGAGAACGGTCTGATAAACCTGGCCGCTGGTGAGGTTGTTGAGCCGCGTCAGTTTGCCATTCGTGAAACGTTCATAATGGCCGAGGTCGAGGTCGGTTTCCGCGCCATCATCGAGGACATAGACTTCGCCATGTTGATACGGACTCATCGTGCCGGGATCAACATTGAGATAGGGATCAAATTTCTGGAGCGTGATTTTGAGTCCGCGATTTTCGAGCAAGGTGCCGAGCGCAGCGGCCAGCAAACCTTTGCCAAGCGAACTGATTACTCCGCCAGTTACAAAAATATATTTCATTTGTCCAAAATCTTTTCCACCCGCGCGACATCCTCCGGCAAATCAACGCCGATGCTGTCGTAATTCACATTGACGACCGCGATTTGAATTCCATTTTCCAACGCGCGCAGTTGCTCCAGTTTTTCTGCCTGTTCCAGCGGCGACTGCGGGAATTTTACCAACCTCAGCAACGTCTCGCGACGATAACCGTAAATGCCGAGATGCTTCAAAAAAGGAAACGCCGCCAACTGTTCAGCAGCAGAACGATTGGCAGCATCGCGCAGGAACGGAATCGTGCGCCGCGAGAAATATAGGGCGTGCCCCGAAACGTTGACAACGACTTTTACGACATTGGGGTTTTCGTATTCGGAAACCTCCTTGATCAGCGTAGCCGCGGTGGACATTTCATTTTTATCCAGCGCCTTCGCCACCGCATCAATCACGCTTGGATCAATCAACGGCTCGTCCCCTTGAATATTGATGACGGCATCGCACTCATTGCGTTCCGCAATTTCGGCAATTCTGTCCGAACCGCTCGGATGATCGGGCGAAGTCATTTCCACCTGGCAAAAATCCTGGGCGACTTCAAAAATCCGCGTGTCATCCGTGGCCACGATCACTTCACTCAACGACTTTGCTTTTTGGCATTGTTCGACGACATGCTGGATGAGCGGTTTACCGGCGATCAACGCGAGCGGTTTACCCGGAAAACGGGTGGAAGCGTAACGCGCCGGAATGACGCCGAGGATTCGACCGGGCGGAGCGGACTGGGGATGCAACCTAGAGGCAAGTTGCAAAAGTAAGCGCCTAAGCCGCGTTTCACCGACGTGACCGATGTCGCCTTTCGCATTGCGGGAAGGAATCGTTGTGAGAGAGTCTAATTGAATTAAAGAGTCTTCACACAAACCGCTGCTGGAAAAATCTTCATCCGACCTTTGAATCAATTCATCAACTCCCGGGACGCGCTGTTTAAGTTGGGTGCTGATGCCACAAACGAGTAAATCCCCCGACGGTTTTAACTCTTGGAGTACTAAAACCGGATGCGATTTTGGCAGCCCATCAGACTGCAACAGTGGAGTAATGATGATCTGGCCGGGCTTCACTCGGTCAGCGGCTTTTTGCCAAAGCAGTCTGAATAATCCGGCTCGTTCTCACCATCGGCGCGAGCGAGCGATGCGTGACTCAACGAATGCCAAGTGACTGCCTTCATGTTTTTGAATTACCCCAATTTAACGGACGGGGCAAGCCTGCGTAAACCGACGTCCACGCGCGTTTTCATCTCCAGTGCACTCCGACACGGCCACCGGAGTAAGGCTGTGTCGTCCTCGACCAACCCAACGCGGTGAACATGCTACGGCTGGTCTGCGACAAGGCCGACCTCCGTTGAATCAGGACACTGCCCAAATTTGCGCTGCCGTCGTTTTACTTTTCTTTCGCACCTATTTGATGACTGGATTCAAACCTGTTCGGAGGGGAAAAGTTTTGTTAGCGCGGAATCCGATGCCGCTTAAAACGAGCGGGAGTCTCCGCGCTCAGTTCCAGTTCCACGCTCAAGTAACCGCCGTCTTTCAGCAACTCGATTCCTGCCAGCGACGGACACAAACGCACACGAAATTCCTGCCAGTGCCGCGCGCGGCTCAATGCGGTCGTCGCGCGCTTGAGCGTGGTTCCTAGAAAACGGATAGGCGGAATTCCTGCCAGGGATCGGCTTTTCCAAAGGATGACGGGCGAATGCAAATGTCCGATGATTGTTTGTTCGAGCTGCGAAATCTTTTGGCGGATGACGTCTTCTTCCCACAAAAAGGGCAACGCGGATGGATCGTGGCAAAACAGAATGACCCGCTGTTTTGGTTTTAAGTTGGCGAAGGCATCACGGATTTTTCCGAGATGAATTTCCCGCAGTCGCATCCATTCGGTCAATTCTTGCTGTTGTGTGTCTGATTCGAAAACCGGCAGCGCAATCAATGACGAAACGACTCCAAACAAAACGTAGTTGCCCAGTTCCAATTTCCAAAAAGGATCAATACCAAGTTCTTTTTCGGCGCGATGAAAACTGGCCAACCGCATACCGCCACGATCGCCGAAGAAACTTTTCTTGCCCAATTCGTGATCACCGAAAACCGCACGGAACTTCGGCGGGAAGGCGGCGCGCAATTTTCCCAGACATTGTTGCGCACTGTCGAACGCCGCATCGTCGCTGACGCCGAGAAAAGCGGAGTCGCAGGAGTAATCGCCGTTGGCGACGACCCAATCGGGCTGCCCGGCGCGTTCGATGAATTGGTCGAGCAAATGGTTTTTCTCCATCGGCGCGCGTAACCAGATGTAGTGACGGAACAGTTTAATGAACAGCCGGAGCAGCGGGTTGGAAATCACTTTCGCTTCATGATCGTGACGCAGTTGTTCCGCCCGGGACGCGTAATGAATATCGCTGACGATCAGAACAGTCTGGAGCTGCATATCGATTTTTACCGAGCAATGGGCGTCCTGCTCAAGGCCCTGGCGCTTTGGAGTTATTGGGCTTGGGAACTTTTGCGAAAAATAGGGAACACGATGCTGAACGTCGCTCCTTTATCGGGTTCGCTTTCGACCGCGATGGTTCCATTGTGCTCGTGAACGATGCGCCGCGTGATCGGCAGTCCCAGACCCGTCCCTTTCGGCTTGGTGGTAAAAAACGGTTCAAAGACACGGGTTAAATTTTCCGACGAAATTCCGAGGCCGCTGTCGCGAATGATTACCCGGATTTCGGTCGCGCCATTTTCGTGCAACGCGTCCGCTTTGGAACCGGCTTCTTCAGTGAAAACGGTCAGAGTTCCATTGGTCGGAGTTGCTTCCACTGCGTTGAACAACAAATTCAGGAACGCCTGTTTCAATTGATAATCGTCGCCTTTCACCACGTCGGTCGCTGCTGCAAAACTGCGGTCCAAACGGATGTTTTTCTGAAGGATCTGATGCTGAACCAGACGGAGCGAATGATTTAAAACGTCATGCAAACGAATTGGCAACAGGTTCGGTTTGGCCGGCCCGGAAAACGTCAACATCTGGCTGACGATGGAATCGATGCGCGCCATTTCACGCCGGACGAGAGCCGAAAGTTCGTCTTGTGGATTGCGGGTGACCAGCAGGTCCACAAATGTTTTCACTGCGACCAGCGCGTTTTTAATTTCATGCGCCATGCTCACCGATAACGTTCCAATGCTCGCAAGGCGATCAATCTGCGCCAGCTTTTCTTCCAGCTTTTCGACGCTGCTGAAATCGTTGAGCACCGCGACCGCTCCGGTGGTTTTTCCGTTGCTGTCTCGAACGGGAGCCGTGTTTACCAGAATCATCGACGGCTTTCCCGTGGCACCCAAAAAATCAATTTCCTTTGAGATGCTTTGCGCGCTGTCAAAAGTTTCCTCAAAGATTCTTTGCAACGCGGCAGGAAAGATTTCGATGGTTTGCCCTGGAGACGCCTGCGCTGGCACTCCAGTGAGGCGGGCTGCTTCAGGAGTCAGGACTAAGATTTTTTGTTTTTGATCGACCACAATCGTGGCGCAGGAAACACATTTGCGAAGTGCTTCCTTCACGTTCAAATCATCGTCCGTGTGTTGAGCGAATTCGTTCAGCATAAGTTTGCACGTCCACAGACTTTGCGCTGTGAACACACTTTAGAAATTCACGTCGCAGCAGTTTCAATCCGAAAATTCAGCATCAATTTCCCCTTTGCTGCAACACGGTCGGAGTGTAGTTGCTCCGGCAGACCTAACAACCAAAAAGCAAAGGCAAATTTTCTTCTGCAACGCCGCGTTTCCCGGTAGGTTCGTTCTGTGCACAACAATTCACCTCTAAAAAGTCAATTGTCGTGCCGATTTTGACCAATGAAAATATCCCATTTGCTCTCGATTTTTCTACTGACTTGTTCCGGATTGATTCTCCTGGCCGTCCCGCAACCCATTGCGCAGGTGGATGGAAATGGACGCCGTCTGAATCTGGATTTCGAAGACGGCACGTTGAAAGACTGGGTTGCCACGGGCGACGCGTTCCAACAACAACCGGTTCACGGCGACTTGGTGGCCAAGCGCCGCAGCGATTCCAAAAGCCAACATGCGGGCGAATTCTGGATCGGCTCTTACGAAAATGGGGGCGACGATTTGCAGGGCACTCTGACCTCGGTGCCATTCAAAATAACGCAGCCCTGGGCAAGTTTTCTGGTGGGCGGCGGCAACTGGGAGACGACGCGCGTTGAACTCATGGATAGGAAAAGCGGAAAAGCATTTTTCAAAATCACCGGCCAGCAAAGTGAGAATATGCGTCCTGTCGTCGTCGATTTAGGGAAGCAAATCGGCCAGGAAATTTTCATTCGCATCGTGGACGAGCAAAAAGGGGGATGGGGACACATCAATTTCGACGATTTTAAATTTTACGCGGAGCGGCCCACCTTTGCGAACGAGCTTGATGCGAAAAAATTAACAGCAATCACCGACCCCGACACTGTTCTTTATGAAGGGCTTTCCCCCGAAGATGCCGTTTCGAAAATGACGTTGCCGCCCGGTTTTAAAGCAACGCTGTTTGCCGGTGAACCTGACGTAAAACAGCCGATTGCGTTTGCCATCGATCATCGCGGGCGACTGTGGGTTGCAGAAGCTTACACTTATCCGATTCGCGCCAAAGAAGGCGAAGGCAAAGATCGCATCCTCGTTCTCGAAGACACGGACGGCGATGGGAAATTCAATCGGCGCACCGTGTTCATGGAAGGCTTGAATCTCGTCAGCGGAATCGAACTCGGTTTCGGCGGCGTCTATGTCGGCGCGGCTCCGTATTTGATGTTCATTCCGATTCAAGATGGCGACGAACCGAAGCCCGCAGGCGAAACGGAAATACTTCTGGATGGCTTTGCGCATCAGGACACGCACGAAACATTGAACACCTTCGCGTGGGGACCGGACGGTTGGTTGTATGGATG
>JBKJOA010000482.1:0-6090 GCA_046593365.1 Limisphaerales bacterium | reverse complement strand
TTCAAGACGACATGCAAAGTGCCGCCGGTGAAATATCCGGCAAGCTCGCTCAAGTTAAGCGTTTCCTGAACAACGCCTTCGCCCGCGAACGCCGCATCGCCATGAATCAGCAATCCCAAGCAAAGTTTTTTTTCCCGGTCGCCCGCGCGATCCTGTTTCGCGCGAACGCGGCCAAGCGCGACGGGATTCACAAATTCCAAATGACTCGGATTGAAGCAGAGCGAGAGATGAATGTTTTTTCCAGAAGCGGTTTTCCAATCGCCGCTATGACCGAGATGATATTTTACGTCGCCAGCGTGTTTGCGTTTATCTGAATCGGCGAACTCGCGAAAAATCTGGCGCGGACTTTTGCCAATAATATTCGCGAGCACATTCAATCGACCGCGATGCGCCATACCGAAAACGACTTCCTTCACGCCGTGTTCGCCCGCTTTTTCCAACGCGAGATCGAGCAGCGGAATCAAACTTTCGCAGCCTTCGAGTGAAAAACTTTTCGCGCCGATAAATTTCTTGTGGATGAACTCTTCAAAAATCGTGGCGTCGGTCAAGCGCGTGAAAATCCGGATCTGCTCGTCGCGTGCGATGCGTGAACGATTTTCGTTCGCTTCCATCCGTCTCTGCAACCAACGGCGCAACGCCACGTCGTCGATGTGCATGTATTCGACGCCGATGGAGCGGCAATAAGTATTGCGCAGACGCTGGAGCAATTGGCGCACAGTGAACGTTCCATCCGCCTGAAATGCTTCGTTGGAAATGACGCGCTCCATGTCGGCTTCCGTGATCCCAAGCACCGCTGGGTCAAGATCAGGCACGGCAGGACGAGGCGTGCCGAGCGGGTCGAGTTGCGCCAACATATGACCACGACCGCGATAATTGCGCACCAGTTGATTTACTTTGTCTTGTAACTGAGCGACGTGTGATGAATCGACGCTCAATGGCTGTTCCTTTCGAGCCAACGCCGGGTTGAAAATGGAACGTGCGCGAAAAATCGGGCCGCGCTGCGAAGAAGATTTTTCTCCATTCGCCATGCCGACAAAATATTGTCTCCATTCGGCTGAAACGGAATCGGGGTTGACCAAATACTGCGAGTATAGCTCCTCGACAAACGAGAGATTCAAGCTGCTTGGAATTTGCTCAGGCGATTTCATCCGTTGGCCTATTGAAACTATCCCCTCCAGAATCAAAGTCAAAGATAGGCGCAACGCACTTTTTACGATAATACTGTTGCCCAGATTTCACCGAATGTAGAATGCATATTAAAATAAGATTTATGCACTGCTCCGACAACGAAGTTTTCAGACGAAGAAGAATTCTTGCATTTACGCTCATCGAATTGCTGGTGGTGATCGCGATCATTGCCATACTCGCTGGATTACTGCTTCCGGCTCTGGCTTCTGCGAAGGAAAAAGCGAAACGCGCCGCCTGTAAAAGCAATATGCGTCAGGCAGTTCTTGCGATGCACATGTACGGAAACGATAACAAAGATAACGTCGTTCCGGGGAGGGATAACCAAACTCAACCGACCTGGCATTCAATTCGCATCTCGAGTGCTGGGTTCACAAATCTTGTCCATTATTCTGGAAATTCAAAGATTCTTGATTGTCCGAACATTAACTTCGGTGGGCAAGCAAGGTATAACGCCGCGTACGGTTATTTAATTGGATATAATTATTTAGGGGATGCAGTCCTGCCAACATCGGGAAATAATCTTTGGCACTCGCCCAAAAAACTGACCGAAGCGGGAACGAACGTCATTTTGGCCGATGCCAATCATTGGGGAACAGATGGATTCACGATAGCTCCGCACGGAAAAACGGGACCTGTTCTCGGAATCGTTAGTGGACAGCAAACTTCTTTTACGCGAAATGCAAAAGTCATCACAGCCAGGGAAATGGGGGCCGTTGGAGGAAACGTTGGCTTTTTAGATGGCTCCGTTATTTGGAAAACGATGTTGCAAATGAAAACGAATCAAGCTTTCACCACCGCGTTTTACATGGGCAACTGGTAAATTGCTCCCCGTTTACAAGCCTCTTATTATATCTCGTATTGCCGCTTTTCGCTTCGGTAAAATTCCGATGAGCGATCAAAGTTCATGGAGTAAATTCTTAAAGCGTCGATTTCTATCCACGTCCTCAACCCAACTCTGAATTTCTCCTCTTGCGATCCGTGTCTTCAACCTCTGTCCTTTCCGAACTTCGACTACATCGCGAATTACTTTTCCACTCGTTGCGTCCGTCGTGATCGAATAGCCGCGCGCCAAAATCTGTTCCGGGGAAAGCAAGCGCAACCGCGTCGCCAGATTTGCCAAACCATTTTGCGCCAAGCGCATATTATGATGCGCCTGCTCCGTCAGGCGATCCTGCGCCAAACGCAATAATTCATGGCGCTGTTGTAGAAGTTGTCGGGGTCGCAGCCGCCACAATCTGCGCCGCAACAGTTCCGATGTGGTCTGCTGTTTGCGCAAATCGTGCTTCACACAACGCCATAGGTTCGTCTGGAGATCGTCGAGGTATTGCAGCTTTTCGTTGATCCGCCGCTTCGGATGTTCTCGCACCAAACGTCGTGAAGAATCTGAGAGGCAATCACTCTTGCGCTGCAAAAGCTGACGCATCCGTTCGCTCAACCATCCCGGCATTCCAGCCACAAATTTTTCCACTGAAAAAAATCCTTCGGTAATAATTTCCGCCGCCGCACTCGGCGTGGCGGCGCGCAGGTCGGCCACGAAATCGCCGATTGTGAAATCGATCTCATGGCCAACGGCGGAAACAATGGGCACACTGGACTCGAAAATGGTTCGCGCCAAAATTTCCTCGTTGAAGGCCCACAAATCTTCGAGGCTACCGCCGCCCCGCGTGATGAGAATAAGGTCGAGCCGCGCGAATTTCGCCCAGAGGTTGAGATTGCGGATCGCAGTCGCGATTTCGTCAGCGGCGCTGGGACCTTGAACTCGGCACGGACAAAAAATAATTCTCAGTCCGGGATGGCGTCGTTGCACGACGTGAAGCACATCGCGAATTGCTGCGCCGGTTGGCGAAGTGACCAGGCCAATCGTTTCGGGAAAACGCGGCAACGTCCGTTTTCTTTCCTGCGCAAACAAACCTTCTCCATTGAGCTTTTGTTTGAGCTTTTCAAACGCGACTTGCAACGCGCCGACGCCTTGAAGTTCTACAGCGACAACTCGCAATTGGTATTGTCCCCGCGTTTCGTAAACCGTCATTTCGCCTTGCAGCAAAACTTTGCGTCCGTCTTCGAGAAATTCGCGTTGTGCAGCAGCGTCGCCGCGGAACAAAATGCAGTTCAACTGAGCATTGGCATCCTTGAGCGTGAAATAGAAATGACCGGAACTTTGCGCACGCAGATTGCTGATTTCGCCCGCGACCCAGACCTTGCCGATTTGTTTTTCGAGCAAGCGACGGACTTGCCCGGTCAGTTCAGAGACAGACAACACCTGGCGCATCGCTTCTTGAGGAAACAATTCGCCGCCGAAATCCCATTGTGAAGTGGTTGACTTAGGCATACCGATTCAGGTTCCCGGCTGCTTACGAGCCCATCGCTTCCGAAACGCGTTCGATTTTTAGCGCGCGACCAGAATTGTTGTCCACCTCAATCAACGCGCCTTTCAAAACAATATCGCCGGTGGCGACTCCGAATTTTTGCGGCGTGTTGGTGAGAAACCTCTTGATCACCGGATCGATTTCCCGACCGAGCACACTGGCTTGCGGGCCGGTGAAACCTGCATCGGAAAGATACGCCGTTCCACCCGGAAAAATTTGTTCGTCGGCGGTTTGCACATGCGTGTGCGTGCCAATGACTGCGCTAACTTTGCCATCAAGCATGCGACCTAAAGCAATTTTTTCCGAGGTGGCTTCCGCATGCATATCGACAAAAATAATCGGAGTAATCTTCCGAAGGCGTTCTACTTCGACTTGCGCGCAACTGAATGGATTCTCCAGAGGTGTCATGAAAGTTCGACCTTGCAAATTTAACACCGCCACAGGCGGCATACTGGCGACTTGCCAAATCATACTGCCCTGGCCGATCGTCCCGCGCGGATAATTGAAAGGCCGCAAAAATCGCGGCTCATTTTGCAACAAGGCCGTGACTTCCTTTTGGTCCCACAAATGGTCGCCGGTGGTGATGACATCCACGCCAGCCCCGTAAATTTCCATCGCCGTATTGACCGTGATGCCCGCGCCACCGGCAGAATTTTCGCCGTTCGCAATGACCAGATCGATTTCGTGTTGGCGTTTGAGTTTGGGCAGAAGTCTCTGCACGACCTGTCGTCCGGGTTCTCCCACGATGTCTCCAATAAACAAAATTTTCACGGTGCCACAGTATGGATTGAATTCGTGGTTGTCTAATCTGGAATAGTTTTTCAGCCACGAATAATGGGGTTCTCCCGCGAAGCCGACGAAGGGAGCAAAGGTGGCGAAGAAACATACGATGGAGTTCACTGCTAATTTTAACGATCTGTAGATCCAGTTCCTCCATACTTTTATTTCTTCCTTCGCAGACTTCGCCCCCTTCGTCGGCTTCGCGCGACCCCTTCTTTTTTTCTGCTTTTGATTTTCCAATTGCGTTCGGCGCTGATTGATTTGACTCTGCTGTCATGAAATTTATCCAAGCCACTCTTTCTCTTGCCCTGGTAGGCGTCTGGTTGAATGCCTCTCCCATTCTCACGGCCAATCCGGCTGGCGAAATGGCGAAGGCCGCGACTGACTTTTTAAAGGGTCTCCAGCCAGAGCAACAAACGAAGGCGTCGTTCGATTTGAAAAGTGAGGAACGCGAGAACTGGCATTTTATTCCGAAACCGCGCAATGGATTGCCTTTAAAAGAAATGACCCAGAAACAACGCAGCCTTGCTTATGCGTTGCTGAAATCAGGACTGAGCGATCGCGGATACGGCAAGGCAACGAACATTATGAGTCTGGAATTAGTCTTGTTCGACATGGAAAATAAAAGTCCCAAGCGCGACCCGGAACTTTATTATGTTTCCATTTTTGGAAAACCAGGCGCGCGGGAACCTTGGGGCTGGCGGGTGGAAGGACATCATCTCTCAATCAACTTTACGATTGCGGATGGGAAAAATATTTCCGTGACGCCATCGTTTCTCGGTTCAAATCCCGGCGAAGTGAAGGAAGGTGCGCGCATAGGCGTGCGCATCCTGGGCAACGAAGAAGATTTGGGACGAGAACTATTAAAGTCATTTTCGCCTGAACAAAAACATTGGGCGATTTTTTCCACGGACGCGCCGAAAGAAGTTGTCACCGGCAGTGCGCGCAAAGTGAAGGCGCTCGATGTGGTTGGGATTCCGCAACCGAAAATGACAGGGCAGCAAAGCGCGTTGCTGATGAAAATCGTCAGGGAATATCTCTTTCGTTACCGCACCGAACTCGCTGGAACGGACCTGGCGAAAATAGAAAAAGTCGGCGTCGATAAAATCTATTTTGCATGGGCCGGAAAAGAAGAACGAGGCGAACCGCACTATTACCGAATCCAAGGCCCGACTTTTTTGATGGAATACGACAACACGCAAAATGATGCGAACCACGTCCACGCCGTCTGGCGCGATTTTGAAAACGATTTCGGCGAAGATATTTTGCGGAAACATTACGAGCAGACGAAACACACGAATTGAAGAATATGGAATCAGGAAATTAGCAGGATAAACAAACGAATTTTTGCAGCCTTTGTCCGCACATGTTAAAAACTCTTTTCAAAACCAAAAGCGTGCTGGAAAGAAACTTACGCCCGAAATACGGTTGCGCCATGAAACCAGATAGGCTGCAAAATGCGCTGCCTAATTTCAGTTAGTCGGCATCTCGCGCACTATGACACTCAAAGCGAAACTAAGATGGTTGTCGGTTCTCCAAGTTGTCATGGCGTTGCTTATGTTTCCTGTCTTCTTCTGCTGGGCTCCCTGGGAGGCTGCACGGACTCGGGAAGAGACGCTTCGTTTGTTTCCCGACGCTGTTATCCCTGTCGAGTGGAAGGCGGTGCGAATGAATCATGGTGTCGTTCATGAGTGGAAGCTCGGCACTGTCAGCCAGAATCCCGTAGGCTTCTCCATATGCAGGCTTTTGCTGGCCG
>JBKJOA010000255.1:0-6366 GCA_046593365.1 Limisphaerales bacterium | reverse complement strand
CGGTGAAGCCGCAAGTTTCCATGAAGCACCGGAAAAGCCAATGGAAGATTTAACGCGAAGAAAACGAGAGAGTCTTTAAAACCATTTATTGCCTTGCGAAGGTCCTGGTCAAGACGTTGACAAAAGGAAGATTAATTACTGTTCCATCATCGATGAGCCAGCACATTTGCGAACACCCGCCATTGTTTGCCTTGGCCGCGGGTCAGAGGTTCGTTACACTCAAAACCAGCAATCACTATGACTATAAAGAGTACCCTTTCCGCCGACCACTTGAACGAATGCGATCATGCTTTCATGGCGCGTGTGGCCGATTTTTGCCGCACTGAGGTTTCGCCGTTCTGCGAGCAATGGGAAAAAGACGAGAACCTGCCGCGAGAAATTTTTACCAAGGCGGGCAAATTGGGCTTGATGGGAATGATTGTTCCTCCTGCCCTCGGAGGGCGAGGGATGAGCTACGTTGGCTACGCCCTAGCCGTCAGCGAACTCGCTCGCCACCATGCCGCACTCGCCCTCGACATCGCCGCGCACAATGCGCTTTGCGTCGGGCATCTTTATCTGGCCGGTTCAGATGTACAAAAACAAACCTGCCTCCCGCGCCTGATCAGCGGCGAGTGGCTTGGCGCATGGGCCTTGACGGAATCCAACGCCGGCAGCGACATGAGCGGCATCCAGACCCTGGCGACGCCGACACAGAATGGTTGGGAAATTTCCGGGCGCAAAACGTTTATCACGCAGGGACGCGGTGCAGACGTTTTGGTCGTCATCGCCGCGACGGGAACGACCGCAAAAGGTCGGAAGGAGATCAGTGCTTTCATCGTCCGCAAAGATCAAGTCAAGCCGCTGCGAAAAATCCCAACCTACGGCATGAAATCGAGCGAGACCTCCGAAATTGAGTTCGACCGAGCGCAAGGGGAACTCATCGGCGAACGTGGACAGGGGCAGGAACAAACGCTCGCGGTTCTTGACCGAGGGCGTATTGGCATTGCGGCATTGGCGGTGGGCATTGCACGAGGCGCGCTACAGGCTGCCGCTCTTTACGCACTTCAACGAACACAATTCGGGAAAGCGATTGCACAATTTCAAGCGATGCAGTGGATGCTCGCGGATTCAGCGACCGAGTTGGAAGCGGCGGAACTTTTAACCCATCGTGCCGCAGAGATGCAGGACAAGGGATTGAAAACCACGAAGGAATCGGCCATGGCAAAATTGTTTGCCGCCGAAGCAGCGACGCGAATCTGCAATCGCGCCATGCAGATTCATGGCGGCGTTGGTTACAGCCGCGATCATCCGATCGAGCGATTTCTTCGCGACGCCAAACTTTGTGAAATCGGTGAGGGCACGTCGGAGATTCAGCGACTGGTCATCGCCCGCCATGTTCTTGATAAAGCCAAAACAGAAACAGAAAAAGCATCTTAGCATTTGAATATGACACTCAGTTACACCCACGGCGTGTCTAATTTGCCGCTGATCGGCAGGACGATCGGCGACCTGCTGGATGACGTTGTTGCAACGCATGGAGCAAACGAGGCTGTGGTTTCCGTTTTTGAAAACAAACGCCTCACGTATTCGGCATTTCTCGACGAGGTGAATTGCTGCGCCCGCGCACTGATTGCAATCGGAATTCAAAAGGGAGATCGGGTCGGCGTCTGGTCAACCAATTGTGTCACATGGATCGTGATTCAGTTTGCCACAGCCAAAATCGGCGCCATCCAAGTCAACATCAACCCCGCCTATCGTCCTCAGGAACTGGAGTTCGCCTTGCAGCAATCCGAGTGCAACGCGCTGATCAGCGGCGAGGGATTCAAGGACGCGGATTACGCGCAAATGCTACAGGAGTTGATCCCGGAGTTAAGCAACGCCGATCCGCACGCTGATTTTTCTCCGAAAAAATTTCCGCACTTGCGACGGGTCATCTATTTGGGTGAACAGCCGAAGGCCGGCATGCTCGGCTGGAGCGAATTGATGCCCCTGCACCAGCGGATCAGCCCGGCGATGCTCTCTGAACGGCAAGCCGCGCTCGATTTCGATGAAGTGATCAACATCCAATACACCTCGGGCACGACGGGTTTCCCCAAGGGCGCGATGCTTTCTCATCACAACATTTTGAACAATGGTTATTGGGCAGGCGTTCTTTTGAATTTTACACACAAGGACCGGCTTTGCATCCCGGTTCCGTTCTACCATTGCTTCGGCATGGTGCTGGGCAATCTGACTTGTGTGACGCACGGCGCAACCATCGTGCTGCCCGCGCCGCACTTCAGTCCGCTTGCGACCCTTCAGGCGGTCGCGAAGGAAAGATGTACGGCGTTGCATGGCGTTCCGACGATGTTCATCGCCGAACTGGAGCATCCGCAGTTCCGCGAGTTCGATCTTTCCTCGCTGCGCACGGGAGTGATGGCGGGCGCGCCGTGCCCGATCGAAGTAATGAAACGCGTCATCAGCGAGATGCATTGCGAACAGATCACCATCGGCTGCGGCATGACGGAGACCTCGCCCCTTTGCAACATGACCAAGCCGGACGACCCGCTGGAACTGCGCGTCAGTACCATCGGTCGCGTGGTGCCCCATCAGGAACAGAAGGTCGTTGATCCGGAGTCCGGAAGGATCTTGCCGTGCGGCAAACCGGGAGAACTTTGTTATCGGGGTTATCAAATCATGCGCGGTTACTACAACAATCCGGAGGGAACAAAGAATGCCATTGACCAATATGGCTGGATGCACAGCGGTGATCTAGCGGTGATGGACGAACGGGGTTACGTGAAAATTACCGGACGGCTGAAGGACTTGATTATCCGCGGCGGCGAAAACATCTATCCGCGCGAAGTGGAGGAATTTCTGTTCACCCATCCGAAAATCGCCGAAGCCGCGGTCTTCGGCGTGCCGGACCGTCATTACGGCGAACAAGTCACGGCATGGATCAAACTTAAAGACGGCGCGACGCTGACGGAAAAAGAAACTCGGGAATTCTGCAAAGGAAAAATCACGGATCACAAAGTCCCGTATCGCATCAAGTTCGTCACCGAGTTTCCCACCACCGTCACCGGGAAGATTCAAAAATTCCGCATGAGGGAGATCAGCGTTGAGGAATTAAAACTCGTTGAGTGACTGCGCGCATTTTGAATGGGGCGCAGTCGTTCGGATAATTTGGTTGGTTCAAGTTCCCCAAATCATTACGACGCTGGTCGTGACGCTGCCGCCCATATTAAAAGTCAAAAACCGTTTCGCGCCGGGAATCTGGCGCTCCCCCGCGCCGTTCGTCAGTTGCAACCACGCTTCAACGACCTGCCGAACACCCGTCGCGCCGACGGGATGCCCATCGCCAATCAAGCCGCCGCCAACATTTACCGGCAACCCGAAAGGCGGTGAGCCGGTGGCAAAATTCTCGCGGGCAGACGGCAAGGCTGTTGCGCCACTTTCAAGCAGTTGCGCGCCCTTTCCATTTTCGGCAAAGCCAAGAATTTCGTAGGCGATGATTTCAGAGATGGAAAAACAATCATGTACTTCCGCGCCGTGAAGCTCTGACGGCTTGATCCCGGACATCGAATAAGCATTCATGGCGGCCCGGCGCGCAATCGAAAATTCCGGCACATCTTTTTTTTCCAATGGCAAAAAGTCGGTCGTATGCCCGTAGCCAAGCAGTCGAATCGCCCGCAGTCTGGTTGGCAAATTGTTCAAAAACCGTTCCGAGCATAAAACCAGAGCCGCCGCGCCGTCCGTGATTTGAGAGCAGTCGGTGATTTTGAGCGGCGGAGCGAAACGTGGATTTTGCTCCGACACGGTGACGGCCTGTTCGACGGTCAACGTCGCGTCTCGCATTTGGGCCAAAGAGTTTTTGCGCGCGTGGGCAAAGTTTTTGACGGCGACTTTCGCCAGTTGTTCTTCCGTCAGACCGTATTTCTGCATGTAAACCTGCGCGATGCGGGCGAACAATTTTGGAAACATGAATTCGCCATAAATCATCTTCTCAACCTGGTAATCCCCTGCGGCGCCAAGCACGTCAGCGCCCTCGAGTGGAGGCATGGTCTTCTGTTGCTCCGCCCCGACAACGAGCACAACATCGTGCATGCCGCCCATGATCTGTTGCGCGGCGGTGAGAACGGCCACCGAACCGGACGCACAGGCCGCTTCCACATGCACAGTTGGAATGCCGCGACATTTCGCGTCAATTTCGGTGAGGAATGCGCCCAGATGAAGTTGCCGGGTGAACAGTCCACTGGCGAAATTCGCGACCACACCCGATTGAATGTCGCCGGGAACAATCTGCGCATCGGCGATGGCTGTGTGCGCCGCTTCTAGAATGATGTGGCGAAGCGTCTGGCCTTCCTTCTTCAAGTTGCGTTTGAAATCCGTGCGCCCCGCGCCAATCACATAGACCGCTTCAGCCATGAAGCGACCATAATTAAAGATTCGTCAGAAAACAACGTTCCAGCGGAGACGATTCTTCCAGCGCTTTAAAAATTTCGCCATTGACCATTATTTTACGGCGTAGAATATCGGTCTGTTTCCAAACCGCATGACGACAGGGCGGAAGGTACAAAACATTTTCCCATGACTGAAAAAGGGCCAATCAAACCAAAGGCGCTGCGAGTTTTGTGCGACGAAATTCTGGCACAGGAAGCAACGTTGCGCGAAGGGGGCGGGCTTTCCGGCCAGGAACGTCAACGCAAGTTAGGACGTTTGACGTCGCGTGAACGACTGGCGCGCCTTTTGGATGACGAGTCGCCGTTTCTCGAACTAAGTCTTTGGGCGGGTTACCACATGTATCCTGATTGGGGCGAAATTCCAGCGGCGGGCGTGGTCACGGGCGTTGGCCGGGTCTGCCAACGATCCTGCATGGTCATCGCCAATGATGCCACGGTGAAAGCGGGCGCTTTTTTCCCGGCGACGGCAAAAAAAGTTCTCCGCGCTCAGCGCATTGCCCTGGAGAATTCGTTGCCGGTCATTTACCTCGTCGATTCCGCCGGCGTTTTTCTCCCGTTGCAGGACGAAGTTTTTCCCGACGAAGATGATTTCGGGCGGATCTTCCGCAACAACGCCGTCTTGAGCGCGCGGGGTATTCCGCAGTTCGCGGCCATCATGGGCAATTGCATTGCGGGTGGCGCGTATCTGCCGGTGTTGTGCGACAAAATTCTGATGACAAAGGGTAGCGGGCTTTATCTGGCTGGTCCGGCCTTGGTCAAGGCGGCGATTGGGCAAGTGGTCGAAGCCGAGGCTTTAGGCGGTTCGGAAATGCACGCCGAGATCAGCGGCACCATCGACTTTCAAGAGCCGGATGACGAGGCTTGTCTGGCACGGCTGCGGTCGTTGGTTGATCTTTTGCCGGTAGAACCAGAATGCACAGTTGGCGAAACAGGAACGGAACGAAGTCCCGAATCAGTTTATAATTTGGTGAGCATTGATGGGCGGGCGGAATACGACCTTCGTGATTTGCTGGCGTGCGTGGTGGATCGCGGGTCGATGCAGGAATACAAGGCGGATTATGGTCAGACACTCGTCACGGTTTACGCGAAAATTGGCGGGCAAGCCGTCGGCATCGTAGGCAATCAACGCAAGCGTTGCCACTCGAAGATGACAGGAATCCAGATCGGCGGAGTCATCTATTCGGACAGCGCGGACAAAGCCGCCCGTTTCATCATGGACTGCAATCAGACCGGACTGCCGATTGTTTTTTTTCAGGACGTGCAAGGTTTCATGGTTGGCCGCGACGCCGAACAATCAGGCATCATCCGCAGCGGTGCGAAACTGGTGAATGTGGTGAGCAATTCGGTTGTTCCAAAAATCACCGTCGTGATTGGCGGTTCGTTCGGTGCGGGAAATTACGCGCTCTGCGGCAAGGCGTTTGATCCGCGATTTATTTTCGCCTGGCCGAACGCGAGATATGCCGTGATGGGTGGCGAACAGGCGTCGGACACTTTATTCACCATTCTCCAGCGCAATATGCAGGCGAAAGAAAACACGCTGACGCAGGAGGAATTGAATCAACTGCGCGAGACGGTGAAGAACAATTACAAGCAGCAGACCGACATTCGTTATGGTGCCGCGCGCGGTTGGGTGGATGCCATCATTGCGCCGCACGCGACTCGGGAAGTTCTGTTGACCACGCTGGGATTGGTCACGCGCAAACCAAAACAGAACAATTTTCAGACGGGGGTTTTGCAGGTGTGACAACCCACAAATGAAAGCACCAGAATCAACGCCCGCCTTGTCGTCCTCCGACCTCACATTCATCACGAACGAGCAGGGCAAACACTTGAGCGATCGCTTCGGTGTCTTGCTGGGTGACAACACGCGCCTCTTCGATTGTCTCGTCGGCTATTTCTTCATCAGCGGCTTCCACAAGCTGCATCCCGCGCTCACGAAGACGGA
>JBKJOA010000177.1:0-2693 GCA_046593365.1 Limisphaerales bacterium | reverse complement strand
GTCCTGGTCGTAGCTCCCCTTGTTGTCATTGGTATAAATGACCACTACGACCCGGTTCTTGTTTTTGGCCAGCAGGGCCATGGTGCCACCGACGGCAAACGTGTCGTCGTCGGGATGAGGCGTAAAAATCAAGACGGTTTTGTTGGTGTAATTTTCGAGCCGCTCGGCGGGCGCCGCTTGGGCAACCGAGGACAGCAGAAAGGTCGTGAGGATCAGGAATGCAATTTTCATTATATTTTGGTTTCGGTTACGTCGCGTATTTCCTGCGGCGACATCGTTACTTCTCGATCACAAACTCATCCCGCACCTTGCCGTCCACGTCGTGCGCGCGATAAACGAGCCGGTTGCCGGTGATCTGAATATCAAGCACCTGATAGGTTGAAAGCTTTGTGAGCCCAACCTCGGTGTAATCGTGCGGCACCTGATTGTAGTGTTTTGTACCAGAAACGGAAATGATATAGACCGTCCCGTCCTTGGTGGTGGCGACACGCTTCTGTCCGCGCATTGGGTAGGTGCGCAAGTAAGCATGGTCGTGACCCTGAAGCGCGAGATCCACATGATACTTGTCAAAGAGCGGCGTCCAAAGTTCGCGTACGTCCGCGTTATCACGATTCCCCCCGGACGAGTAGGCTGGGTGATGGTAACTTACGAATTTCCAAATTGCCTTGGTATTGGCGAGTTGTTTTTCGAGCCAGTCAGTTTGTTTGGTCACACTGAGATTGGAATCAAGGATGATAAATTTTGCATTGCTGTACTCAAACGAATAGGCGCGTCCTGCGGGAATAGTCTTAGGCCCATTATGAGGGAGGGCGAAGTGCGCGTGGTAAAGCACTGGTTCAGGCGCCTGGTATTCGTGGTTACCGAGAACTGGGACGATGGGCCGACGATCAAATACGTCTTTGGAGTTTTCGAAGAAGCTATCCCAGTCCCACCGCTCTGCACCACGGTTCACGAGATCACCCGCCATGAGGTAGAATGCTGCGTCGGGCCGGGCACGATAAGCGTTGTGCAACAAGACACCCCATTGATCGAGGCCATTCTGCGCATCGCCCATGTAGATGAACGAAAATGGTACCACGCCCCCAGGAGCCGTGGTGAATTCCATCGGTTTCGTCCAACCACCAGAAGAGCCATCGCCAACGGAATAGGTGTAGGTCGCATTCGCTTTTAGACCGCGCAACTCGACGGTGTGGCGATTAATCAAGGGATCGTTGAGGATGGTCGGCGTTAAGAGCGGTTTGGTCTTGGCGCGTTTTATCTTCGCAGAATTAAGGTCGATCTCGAATCTGGCCGACTTCAGTTGATAACGGACAGAACCGCTTTTGATATTTGTCGAGGTTCGCCACTGAATGGCTTGGCTGGTGCGCGGGTCGTCACTCCAGGTGAGAACCACATGCTCTACTTGATCCTGTGTGGGGTATTGAGTTTTACTGAACAAGCTCACCAAACGCGCATCATCTTCGCTATCGCTCGCGGTTTGCACGAGTAACTGCCCCTCCAAGGATGGCGGAACTGTGGGAAGGCGGGTAGGTTGATCAATGTAAGGATCAACCCCTGCCTCGAACTTAGCCGGGCGCAGTTGCGCCGGATAAAGGTCGGTAACTTTCACAATATTGCCAGGCTGTTGAGGCTTTAGCAGCACCAGATAATGATTGCCGCGCCCCGTAAAATTGTGAATGCCTAATCCGATTTCACCTGTTGGAAATTGCTTTTCCCAGGTATTGCAGTCGTGTTCCAACAACGAAACTTTTTGCCCTGCCTTGAAACCACACTCGGCCAACCAGAACGGTTCTTCTCCCGTGCTGCTATCGCGCACGAGGGTCACTATCACGGGCACATTGACGCGGAACCGCACATGACCCGTGCCTAGCGTCTTCCGCTCGTCGGGCGTGAGAAACGCTTCCACCTGTGGCGCGGTTAGCTCCACAAGGTGATCGGGTTTTAGCTCGCGTTTCATGCGCAGAATGATTCCAGCGACCGTGTCGTGAACGGACGGTTGGTCGCCAGTGTGCGCGAAAGTGGACGGCGTGGCGAAAATGGCCAGCCCAGATACAATTAATTTAAAATATAAATAAATTCGTTTCATCAGACTCAGAATAGTTCGTTTACAGACCAACAGTAGAGAGGGCGCGTTGCGACTTGCCGAATGGTTCGAGCAACTGCGCAGCGCCACGCGCCATGAACTCAGTGTCAGTTGCACTCATAAAAAATAGAAAACCTTGTTTCTTAAAGTTCTTAATTTGGTCGACCGTGAGCGCCGGGCGACCGAGCGCTTTGCCGTGTTTCTTTCCAGCGACCACAATTCTTGCGACAGCGGCGTCGAGCTTCGGATGATTTTGCTCCCCTCGCAACCCGAGTGAGAAAGATAAATCGCTCGTGCCGATGAAGACCACGTCGATGCCGGGCGTGGCGGCAATTTCGTCGATGTGCGACAGTGCGGCGGTGTCCTCCACGACCGCAACCACCAAAACATTTTTATCCGCAAAATCGTAGTAGTTCGGCGCAGGCCAGCGGAAGTGCGCAAGGTCCGCACCCGAGCCACGCAAACCCATCGGCGGATAGTGGCAGGCAGCCGCCGCTCGCTTCGCCAGCTCTGGCGTGCTCGTGAATGGAAAAATCACGCCAAGCACACCGCAATCGAGCAACCGCTTGGCCGTCCAAAGTTCATTCACCGGCGGACGCGCGATCGGCAC
>JBKJOA010000017.1:0-3671 GCA_046593365.1 Limisphaerales bacterium | reverse complement strand
GTGCGCGTGATCGGCAATCCCGGCATCCTGTTGTTTTGGATCATTCTGGCGGCGAATTTTATTTCACGCGAATGGGTGGAACCGGATGGCCCGGCGAAATTCTCCTGCGTATTCGGCGTGGCAATGGGCGCTAGCCTTTGGTTTTTAAGTTTGAGTTACGCCGTGTCGCGAGGACACAAGAAATTCACCGACAAAACTTTGTTGCGGCTGGAACATTTCTCTGGAATCGGATTGATCACTTTGGCGCTGATTCACGGCGCACGCGTCATCTGGCAAACGGCGGAGCATAAAATGTAGATTTTTCTTTAGAATAATCTTCACATAATTGGAGCCTCATTTTTTATAAGCGCGGAATTATGAAACCTTTGCAAAAATTGATCATGCACGGCATCGTGCATCGCCTGTCGTATATCAATAGTTAGGCAGCACTACGCACATGAAAAGATGGAGTATTATCGTTGCGACAGCAGCAATTGCAGTTTGGCTTATTCTGGATACGATGCGTGATTTCTCCGCCAACGAGACGCTCCAGTATTTCTCCAGTCAGCCGCATAGATTGCTATACGTTGCAGCCATCGGCGTCATTGGGGGATTGATCGCTTATGTTTTCTACAGATTATCGCCTCGCGCACAGCGGCACGTCAGAGTCATTTCTTGGGGTGTGGTAGCGAGTACGGTGACAGCATTCGTTACTTACTTTGTGTTCTGTTTTGTTTCGATTTCATTAGCTGCCGGTCAGGTCATTGTTTGGACGTTGGGGTCAGTGTTACTTATCTCTGGCCTAGCTGTTTACCTCTGGTTTCAGTTTTATCGAGCATTGAAGAATGGAGTTTCTCAGTGACCGCGTGGCCTTGGCCTCTTGAGAAACTAGAAATGCAAACCGTTGATTATCAAAGAAGGCATGGCTTCGAGTTTCTTGCGTCATTGCCCCGCCTCAGAGGCGGTTGGTGTGCTAATCATGCGCTGCGCGAAACCGGCCATCGCGTTCTGGTTGCAATCCACGCGTCCAATGGGCCGGGTCACTGAGCTTGGGTCGCAGTCTTTTAAATTTCGTTTTCACTTGGATTCCATTCCCGAAAGTTCCAGCAATCTCTTAAACTGAATCTTATTCAACGGCGTGACGGACAAACGCGATTGGCGAACGAGCGGAAGGTCTTTCAAAATTTTATCGGACTTGATGGTTTCGAGCGTGACCGGATTTTTCAATTCCTTCACCGGAACCAAATCGACGCACGACCAGTCGCCTTCCTTCGCGGTCGGGTCGGGATAAAATTCTTTCTGCACGCGCGCAATGCCGACGATCTGTTTTTCGCTGACGCTATGATAAAATAAAACCGGGTCGCCCTGCTTCATGGCGCGAAGATTGTTTCTTGCCGCGAAATTGCGGACGCCAATCCACGCGGTTTTGCCATCCTTCACGAAATCAGACCACGAGTAAGATTCCGGTTCCGATTTCACCAGCCAATAATTTTTCGCCATGCGGAATGTTTAATTCCGTTGAATTAAAGCAAAAGAAAAATATGGGGGTAAGAACTGCACGGATTTCACAGATTAACGCGAATTAGGGAAGACTTTTCTGCAATTCGCATTATTCCGTGAAATCCGCGTAACTCTTTCTTCCGTTCCGCATCCCTGGTTCAAAGCTCTGATTACTCTTGCGGCGGTCAGCGTTCTGCGAGAAACAGAAGCGAGTGAATGAGGTGAAGAAATTTCGTTTAGGCGTGCTTGGGTCTGGTAAAGGCTCGAACTTCGTCGCGATTGCGGATGCCTGCGCGGCGGGAAAAATTCCAGCCGAGATCTCAGTCGTTCTTAGCGATGTCGCCGACTCTGGAATTTTGCAACACGCGAGTGAACGCAGATTGCGCACCGAATTTATTGCTCCGGGAAAATTCCGAACAAAACTTGATGACGAGGCAGAACGAACGTTCATTGACAAACTTCAGAACGCCAGAGTCGATTTGATCGTACTCGCCGGTTTCATGCGGATTCTGAAAGGGGAATTTCTGCGCGTATTTGCGAATCGAGTCATCAACATTCATCCATCACTCCTGCCCGCGTTCCCGGGTTTGGAATCGTGGAAACAAGCGCTGGATTACGGAGTGAAATTCACAGGCTGCACCGTTCATTTCATTGATCAAGGCGTGGACACTGGCCCGATTATTGCCCAGCAAACCGTCCCTATTTTAACCGGCGACACTCCAGAAACTTTGCATCAACGCATTCAAGAAGCGGAATGGAAACTTTATCCCGAGGCGGTCGGGGCTTTGGCGCGGGGTGAAGTTCAAGTAGCGGGTCGCCAGACCATCTGGAAAACGAGACAAAGTTGACCAAACTCACAGGGCTTTGCTTCTTAAACAGTTCGGATTCGCTGATTTGGTTTAGATCTCCACTTCAAAGCCATCGAAGAAAAAAGTCGCTTTGCAAGGTGGACACTGGCAAATGATGGGGCGACGCGCGTGAAGAAGTCAGACAAACCGTTCCCGCCCGCGTGCAATTTAAGATTTCCGAGTTTGTAAGATGAGTAAAAAATTACGTTTTGGCCTGCCAAAAGGCAGTTTGCAGGAAGCAACCATCGAGAAGATGGCCAAGGCTGGTTACAATATTCAAATCAGCAGCCGCTCTTACGTTCCTTACGTGGATGACGATGAATTAGAAATTCGCCTGATTCGCGCGCAGGAAATCAGCCGCTATGTCGAACATGGGTATCTGGACTGCGGCATCACCGGCCACGATTGGGTGCAGGAAAATAACTCCGACGTGCATGAGGTCGGTGAATTTTTATTCAGCAAAGCAACCCGGCAACCCGCGCGATGGGTTTTGGCCGTGCCAGAAAATTCTCCCATCAAAACGGTCAAGGATTTGCAAGGCAAACGGATTGCAACGGAAGTCGTAAACCTGACGAAAAAATATTTAAAGAAGCACGGCGTCAAAGCCGAAGTGGAATTTTCCTGGGGCGCCACCGAAATGAAAGCGCACGAATTGGTGGATGCAATCGTGGAACTGACTGAAACCGGTTCCTCATTGCGCGCGAACAAATTACGGATCGTCGAAACGCTTTTGAGTTCCACTCCGCGGCTGATTGTAAATCACGCGGCATGGAAAGAAACCTGGAAGCGAAACAAAATTGAGACGCTTGCGTTGCTGCTCAAAGGCGCATTGGAGGCGGAGGCAAAAGTTGGGTTGAAGATGAATATCGAGGAGAAAAACATCGCGCGCTTGTTGAAAACATTGCCCGCCTTGCGCAATCCCACGATCTCAGCCTTGAGCCAGTCAGGATGGGTTGCAGTGGAAACAATTATAGACGAGCATATCGCTCGCGAAATTATTCCTCAGCTAAAAGCGGCTGGGGCTGAAGGAATCATTGAATATCCGCTGAACAAAGTAGTATATTAAGCCGAAGTAAAAAATATGGGTTCACTAAAAAAACGTCGTAAAAGCAAAATCAATAAACACAAACGCCGCAAAAAGCTTCGTGCCAATCGTCACAAGAAACGCACCTGGCAGAAATAACTGCTGCGGCTTGAGTCACTCAATTTAGTCCGGCGCAGCTTGCAGGTTCAGGCTGCGCTGTTTTTTACTCCACCGCCATGAAGTCTCCGCTCTTGATGACGAAGTGATTCTATTGTGGGTCATGCGTTCACTTCGTCTCGTCAGGGTGGTTCGATTCATCC
>JBKJOA010000518.1:0-4727 GCA_046593365.1 Limisphaerales bacterium | reverse complement strand
GATGGTAAATCGCAAGATGCGCGACATGATACATAGGAGTCGCGACATGGTGCCTGATGGTGAAGTTGATGAGGCCGTTCTTGCCTTTGGTTACTTCCACCGAGAACTCTTTGGGATGGTCACGCACATAGACAGGAGTCACCTCCTGCTCCGTCGTCAGGGCAAAACCCGTTTTGGAAAACATCGCCAGAATACTTAATGTGAGGATGGTCAAGCGGATTTTCGCAGTGAGCTTTGTCGTCAATTTCATAAAGCCTTTCGTAATTCTGTTTTGCTTTCGGATTGAATTTTCTGTCGAAGGTTTTTGATGCCGGTGTGAATCAGAAAGCCGACATTGCTCACGCTCAACTTCGTCACGCGGCTGATTTCCTGGTAGCTCAGATCGCTTTGAAATTTCAGCCGAATCACTTCGCGCTGATTTGGCGGAAGCAGTTCGACCAAACGCAAAATCTGGCTCGACGATTCACTTTGTTCCGCCGCCATCGACGGTGATGGCTCGGGGCTTTCGCGTGTTTCCAAATCCATTTCAGTCAAAGGAGTCATACGTTTTTCTTTTCGTTGCACATCGAGCGCGCGATTTCGGCAGACGGTGAAAAGCCATTCGGTCAGACGACCATCCAATTTTTCCCGTTCCTCGCCGCACAGTTTCACAAACGTTTCCTGAACAATGTCCCGCGCCCGTTCCGCGTCGCCGGTGATGGACGCCGCGTAGCGCAGCAACGAATTTTCGTGGCGTTCGAGCGCTATCCGCACCCATTCCGCTTTGGCTGATGCATCGTTCATTCGTATGTCTGCTGTCTTCAAAAGTGATAACGCGCCGAAAACTTTTTTATTAGAAACAAAATTAGGAAAATGCGCCTGCAAAAAGCGGGCTGTCGATGCCAGACTATGGCGTGCCAAATATCAAATGCGCCGTTCGCTTCAGAGTGAGGAAGGCGAAATTCCCACCGCGAGGATACTGCACGTTTGCACCGGATTTAATCCCAACGCCCTGGCTCTGGCCAAAACGTCTGCGGATTCCGTTCCTGGATTTAACCAAAGTTCATCGCATCCTTTTGCGGCAACTTCCGACAAAATCTCCAGCAGTCGTTCCGGTCCCAGATAAACGCTGATTAAATTGGGTCGCTCCGGCACTTCACTGATAGTTTTGTAACAGGGCAAACCTTCCACTTCGGTTTGCGCGGGATTGACCGGGTAAACGGTGAAACCGGTTTGCTGAAAGGCTCGCACCGCTTTGTTCCCGAATTTGGTTCGATTGTTCGACGCGCCGATTACGGCCACGGTTTTCATGGCCAAAACGTCTCTTGACGAATTCGTTTGTGCAAGCATGTTACCGGGCTTTTTCGAAACCGGGGTTGACACTCGGGTTCGTTTTTGGTTTTATCCCTGTCCCTTTGATGGGAAAATTTATGTACGCTGTATTAGAAACCGGTGGAAAACAATATCGTGTCGTCGCCGGAGACACGTTGGAAATTGAACGTTTACCAGTGGAAGCAGGTCAATCTTTTACGTTTGATCGCGTCTTGATGGTCGGCAATGAAGGAAAGTTTACCTTCGGCGGCCCCACCATTGCAGGCGCAGGCGTAGTGGCAGATGTCGTTGCCCACAAACGCGGCGAAAAGAAAATCGCGTTCAAAATGCGACGCCGCAAAGGCTACCACCGCACGGTGGGACATCGTCAGGAATTAACGGTGGTAAAAATTACAGGAATTACAATTTAAGGAGTTTTATGGCACACAAGAAAGGTCAAGGTAGCGTTCGGAACGGTCGCGATAGCGTCAGCAAACGGCTTGGTGTGAAAGAATTTGGCGGTCACGTGGTCAGCGCGGGCAGCATCATCGTCCGCCAACGCGGATCGAAGTTTGTTGCCGGTAAAAATGTTGGCACCGGTCGCGATTGGACGTTGTTTGCTTTGGTGGATGGCAAAGTGGCTTTCGACAAAGAGAGTCGTCGTGTGAACGTTTTGCCAGAAGTTGCTTCGGCCAACAATTAACCACGCCAAAAAGATTTCCACGGCGAGGTCGCAAGCCTCGCCTTTTTTGTTTTCTGGAATTACTTCCCTGTTAATCAAATTTTAAACGTAGCGATTGGCGATTGGTGATTTAAGGACGGATCTAAAGATGTTTATCGATCAAATAAAAGTTTACGCGCGAGCCGGTCACGGCGGCAAAGGCGCAGTGGCTTTTCATCGCGAAGCTTACGTTCCCAAAGGCGGACCGAGCGGCGGCAACGGTGGGCGCGGCGGCAACGTTATTCTTCAAGCCGACCATGATTTGAACAATTTGATCGGACAATTTTTTAGACCGCGCTTGATTGCCGATGACGGCGAAGGCGGCGGCGGCAAAGGAATGGATGGCCTCGCTGGAAAAGATTTAATTGTCAAAGTTCCCTGCGGCACACTCGTCTGGAAATTGCCTTCCGCCCCTGCCCCGCCGGAAAAGAGCGAGGATGATGAAGAGGAAGAACCGCCGACGATGTTGATGGCCAGTTCCAACAAGCGTTCGCTCATTCGCCGGTCTGGGAATGAATTGGCAGTTGAACTTAATCTTGAGGACGACGGGTCGGATAAGTCGGTTGAGCCAGTGGGCGGTGAAATCGAACTCGTCGCTGATCTGACGCAAGACGGACAACAATTCATTCTATGCAAAGCTGGTCGTGGCGGATTGGGCAACCGAAATTTTGCGACTTCGGTGCGACAAACGCCGCGATTTGCGCAACCGGGTGAACCCGGGGAGGAAGGCGAATATCGTTTGGAACTTCGGACGGTGGCCGAAGTTGGAATAGTTGGTTATCCAAATGCCGGAAAATCCACTTTGCTCACGGCGATTTCCAAGGCGCGTCCGAAAGTTGCAGCTTATCCCTTCACGACGCTTCATCCGCAAATCGGCATTGTTGAATATCCAGATTTTTTTCGCCTGACCGTTTGCGATGTGCCGGGTCTGATCGAAGGCGCGCACAAAAACGTCGGCTTGGGTCACGGTTTTTTGCGTCATATCAAACGTTGTAAATTTCTCACCATCCTGCTGGACATGGCTGGAACCGATGGACGAAATCCGTGGGATGATTACAAAATGTTGCTGCGCGAACTGGAACTTTACGATCCGACGATGTTGGAAAAACCGAGTCTGGTCGTCGCCAACAAAATGGATGAGGCCGTGTCGGAGGAAAATTTGAAAAAATTTAAACGCAAAGTTCCCAAGACTCCGGTGATGCAGATTTCTGCTGCGTACGATGAAGCGAGCATCGAAAAATTTAAAAAAACTATTCGCGATGCGGTTGAATCAATTGAAGAAAAATAATTGCTTCTAGGTTCTTGCTGCTGTCTTCTCACTTCTCAAACTTATGCTCAAAGCTGGAATTGTCGGATTACCCAACGTCGGAAAATCAACTTTGTTCAATGCCGTGACGCGCACGCGCAAGGCGGAGGCGGCGAATTATCCTTTTTGCACAATTGATCCGAACGTCGGGATTGTGACCGTGCCGGATGCGCGGTTGGAAGTTTTAAAAAATATCGCCAAGACGCAGGTCGTCATTCCGGCGGCGGTTGAATTCGTTGACATTGCCGGCCTCGTCAAAGGCGCGGCAACGGGTGAAGGTTTGGGAAATAAATTTCTCACCCACATTCGCGAAGTCGATGCCATCGTCCAGGTCGTTCGCTGTTTTGAAGACCCGGATATTCATCATGTCGCAGGAACAATTGATCCGATTCGTGACATTGAAACGATCACCACGGAATTGGTTTTGTCTGATTTGGAAACCGTAAAGAAACGTTTAGGCAGCGTTGCAAAAGATGCCAAACGCGGCGACAAAGTTGCGTTCGCTGAAGAATCGGTCTTAAAAAAGCTGGAGCCGCATCTGAATGAAGGTAAGCCCGCTTTGCTTTCAGAGCTGACTCCAGAAGAAAAAGTCATTTCGCGCGGTTTCTTTTTGCTGACGGACAAGCCAACGATTTTTGCAACCAACGTAAAAGAAACGGACCTCGCGACGGCTGATTCCAATCCGTTCGTGATGAAGGTCCGCGAATATGCCAAGGCTCATCACGCGTGCGAGACGGTCGTGATTAGCGCGCAAATCGAAAGCGATTTAATCGATCTTTCGCCGGAAGAAGCGAAAGAATTTTTGAGGGAATTGGGCGTGCAGGAATCCGGTGTCGGCGCATTGATTCGCGGAACCTATCATCTGCTTGGTTTGCGCACCTATTTCACGGCGGGAGAAAAAGAAGTTCGCGCCTGGACCATTCACGCGGGCGATACCGCGCCAAAGGCCGCTGGCGTCATTCATAGCGATTTTGAACGCGGATTTATTAAAGCGGAAACGGTGGCTTACGATGCGCTTGTAAGTTGTGGGTCGGTTGCTTCCGCTCGGGAAAAAGGACTCTATCGTATGGAAGGTAAGGAATACGTGGTCAAAGACGGAGACGTTCTGTTGTTTAAGTTCAACGTTTAGGCTGCGAATTTTTTATTGCAGAAGATTTTTTAGGTATTGGGGCAGTTTATCCAAAGTGCTGGTAGCACGAGAAAAAATCAGCTGATTAACGTCGCTTCTGAACCAACTGTTTCGCCAGCCGAATGGCCGCAACCATACTTGAAGAGTTCGCTTGACCTTTACCGGCGATGTCATAGGCGGTTCCGTGGTCAGGCGAAGTTCGCACGAATGGAAGTCCAAGCGTCCAATTCACACCATTTTCGAACGCCACCATTTTCAGCGGAATCAATCCCTGGTCATGA
>JBKJOA010000393.1:0-3544 GCA_046593365.1 Limisphaerales bacterium | reverse complement strand
ACGAGATCGCCGTGTTGATCCCACGCCTCGTGAAAAAGTTGCACGAAACGCACGCCGCGTTCGACGAGTCGCCGCGCGAGCAGACAATTATTCGCGAATGAAGATTTGCCCGGTTCCGCGCCATACATTTCCAACGTCGCTTTGGATTCTTTGGATAAATCCATCAGCTCCGGCGCGCTGGTTTGCATGCGATACGCCATTTCAAACGAGTTGATGCGCGTCGTAATTTCAGGATCGCCGACGACATCAAAATGTTTTTGGTTGAGAGATTTGATGGAGTCGAGCGAATCACGTTGCATCTCGGCATCGACACCTTTTGGGTTGGAGAGATAAAGAATAGGCTCGCCTTGATTTCGGAAAAGCACGCCTTGATAAAGCGATGGCAAAAAGCCGCAACCCCAATTCGACGCGCCGCCACTGGTCCCCTTGCTGCCGGAACTGAACACGACGTAAGAAGGAAGATTCTGCGATTCGCTGCCCAATCCATAAGTCGTCCACGCGCCGAAGCTGGGCCGGCCAAATTGTTGCGCGCCGGTGTTCATGAAAATTTGGGCGGGCGCGTGATTAAACGCGTCAGTGTGCATTGATTTCACAATGGCGATGTCGTCCGCAACTTCAGCGAGCTTGGGCAAAAGTTCAGAAAGCTCCGCTCCGGATTTTCCATATTTCGAAAACTTGAATTTCGGCCCAAGCAATTTGGACGAAGGATTGATGAACGCTGCGCGGTAACCTTTCAGCAAATCTGCGGGAGGAAGTTTTCCATTCCACTTGGCCAGTTCCGGTTTGTAGTCAAACAAATCGAGATGGCTCGGCGCGCCCGCCATGAAAAGATAAATGACGCGCTTTGCCTTCGGCGCAAAATGCGCCACTTTCGGCGAAAGCGAATTGGCTTGCGACGGCGTGGCGGATTTGGCCAACAGACTTTCTTTCAACAAAGAATTAAGCGCAATCGCTCCAACGCCGACGCCGCATTGTTTGAAAAACCAACGGCGCGTGATTTCATTGCGACGTTCATGGAAAAAATGTTCCTGCTTGGTCATGGCTATTCTTTCGTAATTGTTTCGTCCAAATTCAACAGCACGCGTGAAACCGTGGTGTAGGCCGCAAGTTGCGTCGGCGTCGTTCCTTCCGGCAATTTCGGCTTTTCATTTTTCCCGGTGGCGACCTCCAGCGGATTGATCCATCCGTCCGCAATTCGTAATTTCTGGCGTTCCATTAAATCGGTCAACTCCTTGATTTCCTCAGGCGTTGGTTGGCGAGCCACCGTGCGGCGAAAGGCATAAGTGATTCGTTCCGCATCGGTTTTCCCGCCGTCTTCCAAAATTTTTTGCGCCAAAGCCTGCGCGCATTCCATTCCAACAATTTCGTTCAGTGTCGTCAGTGCTTGCAGCGGGGTGTTGGATCGCATTCGACGAACGCAGGAAGAATCTCCGTTGGGGGTGTCGAACACTTGCAGCATCGGGTAAGGTGTCGAGCGACGCCGAAAAGTGTAGAGCGCACGGCGATAACGGTCCGGACCGGTTGCATCCGTCCAGGTGAACGGACCGTAGCTCGCGGGCGGTTTGAAAAGGAATTCCGGCGCAGGAGAGAACACGCTTGGGCCACCCACTTTGTCACTCAGCAATCCACTCGAAGCCAAGGCGATGTCGCGCACAATTTCTCCCTCGACACGAAACCGTGATCCACGGGCGAGCAAACGATTGTATTGATCCCGCACAAAAAGTTCCGGCGTAACTTTGGAAGTTTGTTGATAGGTGGCCGAACTCACAATCAGCCAGTGAATGTGTTTGAGCGACCACGGTTTCGTAGCAGCCGACGTGAGGAGGCTCTGATCAATTCGTGTTTTTTCAGTTAGAGCCTCGTCACCTCGGCTGCCACTTGGATTCATTAATTCGCACGCCAGCCAATCGAGCAATTGCGGATGGGATGGAGCTTCAACGCGCAGGCCGAAATCTTCCGGAGTATCGACCAGCCCGAAGCCGAAATAGGTTTGCCAGATACGATTTACCGCTGCGCGGGCCGTGGTTGGCGATTTTTTATCCACGAGCCATTTTGCAAAGGTCAGGCGGCTATCGTCTGAATTGGCCGGCAAAGCGGGGAGAAAAGCCGGAACGCCCGCACCCACTTCTTTGGCGGGGTTCAACCAATCACCGCGCTTCAACAATCGCGTCGCGCGTTTCTCGTCGCCCGGGCCGTTGTTGTTCCGCGCGATTAACGCCAGCGTTGCCGCGCCTTCCGGCCATTGTTTCCAGAGTGATTCAATTTTTTCGTTTGACTCCTTCCAGTCGGCCACCGTCGTTCGCCAAAAACTAAACACGGCGGCAATTTGTGCAGGCGACCTTTTCCCGGCAGAAATGTCAAAGATTTCACGGACGTTTTTTGGAACCGGATCAGCCACCACATTGGTGTCGCTGCTAACACTTAAGCGAAAGCGGCCCAGATTGTGATTTTGATTCTCGTCGGAATTCCAGCCGCCGAGATTTTGTTGCAGTTTGAAAACGAGTACGGCTCCATTCGTAAAGGTAATCGGATTCTCAGGCAAAAACACCGCTTGGCGCGCTTGATTGCGCCGCCCGGGCCCAGCATCAATTCCCCAACCGGTATCGCCATTCCCATCAATGGCGAATCGAATGGGACCATAAACCCTTTTTTTGCCTGATTTGTCCTCGAACTCCGATTCCAAGTCTTTTTCGGGATGGGAAAAATCGGCAGTCGCCTTCACAAACTTCACAATAACTTTGTTGGTCGGCTCGCTGGCGTCAGTCGCCTCGACATTGAATTCCGACAAGGCCGACATTCCTTTTAACGAACGCCCGGGCCCATCGCACGGAAGATTAGGGTCGGTGAATTGTTCGAGGCGAAATGCGCCGATGCTCGCGAGACTATTAGTGCCGCGAAATTGCGCCGTCCATTTTGTGGGCGCGTAGCTCGACGCGCGAATCGAGCCATCGGCATATTGATAAAACCGCTCGCCGTTGTCGCTGATATTTGTCACGACCACAACCTGCCACGCCGGTTGGTTCGTTTTCATCGCGGCTTCCCATTGCGCCATTTGTTCCAGCCAATTGGCCGAGCGATGTTTTAAATCATTTTCAATTTCAGAAATGCCACGTCGCAATCCGTCAATTTTCATCAGGTCGTTCGGCAAATAGGCGACGCGCGACGCTTCGTGGTCGTTGTTCAGGAAGGCAAATATTTTGTAATATTCCTCCTGTGTGAGCGGATCGAATTTGTGATTGTGACACTGCGCGCATTGAATGGTCAGACCGAGAACGCTTTTCCCGACCGCCTCCATCCGATCAAACATCGTGTCCATGCGAAATTGTTCAGGATCAGCGCCGCCCTCTTCGTTGAGCATGGAGTTGCGCAAAAATCCGGTGGCAACAATTTGTTCCTGCGTCGGATTCGGCAATTCATCGCCCGCGATTTGTTCAATGACAAATTGGTCGTAAGGCAAATCTTTGTTGAAGGCGTTGATGATGTAATCGCGATACGGCCAGACCGCGCGTGATTTATCTTTTTCGAAACCATCTGAATCGGCGTA
>JBKJOA010000366.1:0-3723 GCA_046593365.1 Limisphaerales bacterium | reverse complement strand
TTTGAAGACCGTGAGTTAACTTAATTGCGATGGAAAAAAATCATCATAAAATCGGGCTGATCAATTGGATTGCGCTGTTGTTCGTGACCCTCGTAAGCGTCGCGGTGGCGAAATATCTCAACGCCGCCTCGGCCCTGGCGGCCGGTTTCATTTTCGGCACGGGCGCTCTGGTCGCACTGATCAGTTATTTCCAAATGCGTTTGGAAGAACGCGAACGGTTCGAGAAACTTGAGTTTGACGAACTCGTCAAAAGCAAAAGCAGCGAGTCTTTGTTTAGCACGGAGGCGGATGCCTTTCCGGCGCGACGTTCCCGCGAACAGTTTGAGCGTTTTTTCATTCCAGCCTTCACCCTGCTTTTGGTCATTGGCCAATGGGCGATGATTTATTGGGAATGGAGAAACCTGCGCACGCAGATTCCATTGGTCGCGAGTCGCGCGACCATTGGCATTTCCGTTTTTGGCCTGTTCGCTTTGGTGCTGTTCCTGCTCGGTAAATATTCCTCCAGCCTGGCGCGTTTGGAGAAACAACGGCTGCTCCGTCCCAGCGGAACTTATCTCTTACTCAGCGCCTACCTGTGCGGATTCGTTGCGATTAGTATTGGATTAGCGACCTGGGGAGGAATCGCCGCAGCCGATTTATATGCGGCGCGGATCTTTGTCATTTTACTCGCCATCATTGCCTTTGAATTGGTCGTCAGTTTGATTCTGGAAATCTACCGTCCCCGCGTTCGTGGCAAGGCGGAACGTTTGATTTACGAGAGCCGCATTGTTGGACTGCTCGGCCAGCCGGAAGGAATTTTTTCCACCGCCGCCCACGCGCTCGACTATCAATTTGGATTCAAAGTTTCCGAGACCTGGTTTTATCAATTCCTCAGAAAAGCGCTGGCCTGGATTATTGTCGCCCAGGTTGCGATTCTGGTTCTCTCCACCTGCATCGTGTTTATCGGCACCGGCGAAGAAGGTTTGCTCGAACGTTTCGGACGGCCGGTCGCGGGCGGAGTTTTGCGACCGGGTCCGCACTTGAAATTGCCCTGGCCCATTGATCATGTGAACCGCTTCCCGACGCGCGAAGTGCAAACGTTCAACATCGGTTTTGTTCCCGATCCACAACTTGAAAAAGAAAAAACCGTGCTTTGGACGCGTCCGCACTACAAAGAGGAGTTTAATCTTTTAGTCGCCAGCAGCGAGCAAGGTGCCACCAATGTCTCCGGTCAGCAGCAGAGTGTTCCGGCCAATTTGCTTACGGTGAGCATTCCCGTGCAGTACCAAATTGATGACGTAAAAGCGTGGGCTTACAACCATGCGGATGCCGGGCAATTGCTTGAAAAAATCGCAACGCGCGAAGTGGTGCTTTACCTCGTCGGCGTAGATTTGATTGAGATCATGTCGAGTGGCCGGATCAAAGCTGGAAATGATCTGCGCAAACAGATTCAAGACCGCGCGCGCGATCTTAAACTCGGCGTGAATATTTTATTCGTTGGGCTGCAGGACATTCATCCTCCGCTCAAGGTTGCGGAGGAATTTCAAAAGGTCGTCGGAGCGACGCAGGAAAAAGAGGCGCGAATCCTTGCTGCGGAAAGTTACCGCGCAAGACTGTTGCCGATGGCTGAAGCCGAGGGATTAAAGACAATTCGCGATGCCGAAATCTTCCAACTGAATCGCGTGGCGGCAGCGGCGGCGCGCGGCTCGCAATTCACCAATCAAATCAAGGCCTTTACCGCATCACCCACGGTTTATCCGCAGCGGATGTATCTGGAAGCGTTCGTCCAGGGAAGCAGCCGGGCGCGCAAAATCATCGTCGGTCCGACTAACACGCAGGACGTTATTCAACTCAATTTGGAAGAAAAAATCAGGCCGGACTTGTTGGACGTGACCGTTCCAACCAAAAAATAATTTATGAATCGCAATTATCTCACATTAACAATTGGAATTCTTCTGGTGGTGATTTTCGGCTCGCTGCTGTTCACTTTCCAGGTGCGCCACACGGAGGTCGCGCTCGTCACGACATTTGGCAAACCGACTCGCGATTACAATACTGACCCGGACCGTCCCGAGCCAGGCCTCAAGGCGAAATGGCCGTGGCCAATTCAAAAGGTGTTGAAGTTCGACAAGCGCATCCAAAATTTCGAAGCGGACAAATTCAGCGAAACCCAAACCCGCGACGGCAAAAACATTTTGGTCACAGTTTATGCCGGGTGGACTATTACGGATCCTAAATTATTTCGTGAAAGGTTTTCTGGAGAAATCCCCCGGGCTGAACAACATCTCGAAAAATTAATCAACAATGCGAAAAATAACGTGGTGGGTCAGCATCCATTTTCAGACTTTATCTCGACCAACCCCGAGGAATTGAAATTTGCGCGGATTGAGGGTGAGATTCGTGACAGCTTAAAAGACAATGCCGCGCAATACGGAATTCACATCAATTTTCTCGGCATCAAAAAACTTGGCTTGCCCGAGAACATCACGCAGAAAGTGTTTGATCGCATGAAAGCAGAGCGCATGCGAGTGGTCGATGGCATCAAAGCGCAAGGCGAAGCGGAAGCGAGTAAAATCATGACTGCGGCGGACCGGGATCGCGCAGAAATTTTGTCAAAGGCGAAAGCAACCGCCATTGAAATTCGCGGTAAAGCCGAAGCGGAAGCACAGAAGTCCTATGAAATTTTCGAAAAAAATCCGGCTCTCGCCATTTTGTTGATGAAAAACGACGCGCTCAAGTTGTCATTGCAGGAACGTTCCACGCTGATTCTCAATCAAAGTACGCCTCCGTTGGATTTGTTGAGCGTGCCACAAACTGAGCCGAAAAAATGAGCAAACCGCACGACCCTAACGATCACGGGCCGGAACCCGAAGCGCCGGAACCTGCGTTGCCCGCGCCACAAGACGATTCCAGTTCGCAAGCGCTCTCCGAAGCGTTGCGCAGCAGTTTCTGGATCGTGAAAATCATCATGCTCGTCCTCGCGGTGGCTTTCCTTTGTTCGGGCGTCTTCATTGTGCCGCCGAACCAAAAAGTCGTTGTGCTGCGTTTTGGAAAACCAATGAGTACCACCAAGGAACAATTGCTGGGACCGGGCCTGCATTGGTCATGGCCTGATCCGATTGATGAAAAAGTGCCGATTCCGACCAGCGAAATACAGAATGTCACCTCCTCCGTGGGCTGGTATGCCCTGAATCCCGATGGCACGGATTCAGGGCCAGGTCCTTCGTTGAATCCAGCCATTGACGGATATGCCATGACGGCCGATGGAAATATTATTCACGCGCGCGTCACCTTGAATTATCGGATTACCGATCCAATTTCTTACATGCTTAATTTCAAGAACGCCAAAGAGATTGTGACCAACGCGCTGGACAATGCGTTGCTCGATGCGGCAACCCAATTCAAGGTGGATGATGCAGTTCGTTTGGAGCGCGTCGGATTCAAGGATAAAGTGGTGCAGATTTTCAATCGCGCCGTGGAAAAACAGCAACTGGGCATCGTGGTGGAATCGAGCAACCTTGACTCCATCGCTCCGCGCCAGGTGAAAGATGCGTTCGATGCCGTGATCGCCGTCGAGCAGGAAAGCAGCGCAACAAATAATGCGGCAAAGAGCGCTGCGACAACGTCGTTAAGCGCGGCATTGAGCGAATCCAACTCCATCGTCACCACGGCCATGAGCGCCAGCTCGGAGTTGCTCGGAAAAATTGCAGCGGACGCAAAAGTTTTTCAGGGGAGCCTTCTCGC
>JBKJOA010000126.1:0-4525 GCA_046593365.1 Limisphaerales bacterium | reverse complement strand
TGTTTCAACTGCGGCGCAGTTGTGCGGATCCACTCGTGCAGGCGGAGGTAACCCTCGCGCAGTTGTTGGGCCCAGCCGCCGCTGATGGCCACGTGGACTTCCTTCTGTCGGCCCGATTGCACGAGTCGCGCGGCGATCAGCAGGAACCAGCGTCGGCCGCGTTTGGCTTCGGTATGTTTATGCGGCACGATGAAGCGCACGAAGAGCGTCCAGAGATTATAGACCAGGAGCAGGAGGCGCGCGGCCAGTTCGGTCGTGGCGCGGGACTTCGCGCAAAAGCCGCTGAAGCCCCACTGATTTTTGAGTTCGTCGAACACGTTCTCGGTGTCGGCCCTTTGCCGATACAACTCTTGGATCTGCCAGCCGTTCACCTCGTCCGGCAGATTGGTGACGTAGACCGCGAACTCGTGCTTGTGCTGATCCCAGAACTCCGCGCGGTGCGCGGCGGGCACCACGCCTTGCAGCGTGCGCGTGAAGATCACCCGGCGGGAGCTTTTCCAGCCAGTGAGTTGAATCCGGGACTCGGCGATCTGGCAGGCGCCGAGGGTCGCCGGGCCTTGCCAGTCGCGCTCCTTGAGTTGGTGCAGCGCGGTCCGCACGAGCCGGGTCAGCTTCAGTTTGAAGAGGAACTTCGGTCGCGCGGGCGCGGCCTCGTGCCAGGTCATGATCGCATCATGACCGAAACCGAGGTCCCCGCGGTTGAGTGAAACCTGGCGATCCCCGAGCCAGCGTTCGGCATCCGCCATCGCCTCGTGCCACTGGCTCGCACTCACGGTGTCGCCGGAACGGAAGCGATAGACCGGGCACAGTCGCGTCTTGGCGACGACGGCCAGCAGCGGGTGAAAACTGCGGCGGCCCGGCTTGGTCGGATTGTAGCCGATCTCGGCGCCTTCCTGCTGGCCATACTTCGGCTGCACGGTCGAATCCCAGTCCAGGATGATGGTGTCCGGCAACGCGCCCCACATCGGCTTCGCATGCCGCGCGATCCACTCGGCACCAAGCACCGGATCGACCGACTTGAAGAACCGCCGGACTGTGTCGTCACCGACGACGGCCTTCATGCCGAAAATCTCCGGAATCGTCGGATCTTCGCGCATCCGTTCGATATGGGAGAAGCGCCGACCATCCGTCAGAGCCGTCAACATAAACGACTGCAGCACGTCATAGACTGGAGCGGCATTTGGACTGGTCCGCCGCACCGGACAGTCGGCGGCCAGTTGATCTATCATTCCGATATGCTTGGTATACGCCGCCCACGGCACCAGCCCGCCAAACGGCGTCAGCGCGTCGTTAGTCACCGAAAGTCGCACCCGGCCTCCCGGGGTCGCGAAGCTAAAATCTCCTTCACCCAACGGGTGAATCGCCTCCGTCTTCTTCGTCAGATCCATCCCCTCTCATCTCAGCACTTTCCGTCAGAAGCAAAACTCTCAATCGCGGAATTTAGGTTCATGCGCGCGCTGCTCGGTTATTCTCCGGAGGAATTTGTCGGGAGAAAACTTTGGGAGATCGGGCCGTTCAAAAGCATCGAGGCGAGCAAGACGGTCTTCGCGGAGCTGCAGCTCAAGGACAGCGTGCGCTACGAGAGTCTTTCGCTCGAGCGCAAGGACGGCCGGCGCGTCGAGGCGGAATTTATCAGCAACGCCTACGTCGCCGCCAACCGCCGGCTCATCCAGTGCAACATCCGCGACATCACCGAGCGGCGGCACCTCGAGAAAATGGCGGAGGAGAAAATCGCCGAGCTGGCGCGCTCCAACGCCGAGCTCGCGCAGTTCGGCTACGTGGCGTCGCACGATTTGCAGGAGCCGCTGCGCGCGGTCGCGAGCTGTGTGCAACTCCTCCAGAAGCGCTACGGCGGCAAGCTCGACGCGCGCGCCGACGAGTTCATCGCGCACTCCGTCGCCGGCATCAAGCGGATGGAAACGCTCATCAACGATCTCCTCGCCTACTCGCGCATCGCGAGCCAGGCGCAGCCGCTGGTGCAGACCAACGTCGCGACGGTGCTCACCAACGTGCTCGCCAATCTCGCCGTCGCGATCTCCGAGAGCGGCGCGGTCGTGACGCACGACGCGATGCCGGTGGTCGAAGCGGACCCGACGCAGCTCGCGCAGGTTTTCCAAAATCTCATCGGCAACGCGATTAAGTTTCGTGGCACGATCGCGCCCGTCATTCACGTCAGCGCCGAGCTGCGCGACGGCGAATTAACGCTGTCCGTCACCGACAATGGCATTGGCATCGAGCCCCAGTATTACGAGCGCATCTTCCAGGTGTTTCAACGCCTGCATACGCGCAAAGAATACCAAGGGACCGGCATTGGCCTCGCGGTCTGCAAGAAAATCGTCGAGCGCCACCGCGGGCGCATCTGGATCGAGTCGCAGCCCGGCCAGGGCTCGTCGTTTCGGTTCACGCTGCCCGCTCGGAACAATTAACCATCCCCACCGTGAAAAATAGCATGATCGAGCCTCCGATCGCTGAACCAGATCACATAACCATGCAGACCGTGCCGATCATTGAAGTATTGCTCGTCGAGGACAGCCCCACCGATGCGCTGATCGTGCAGGAGGAGCTAACGCACTCCACGCGGGTCAAATTCGTCGTGACTCATGTCGAGCGTCTCACCGAGGCGTTCGCTCAGCTGAAGTCCCGGCGTTTCGACGTGGCACTGCTCGACCTCAGCCTGCCGGACAGCAGCGGCTATGAGACGTTTGCCCGACTGCGAGAGGCGGCGCCGGATGTCCCCATCGTCTTGTTGTCCGGACTCAACGACGAAGAACTCGCCATCAAGGCGGTCCAAGCGGGCGCCCAAGACTATTTCGTGAAGGGGCATCTGGCGGAACAGATCCTCCCGCGCGCCATCCGCCATGCCATCGAACGCAAACGCGGCGAATCGGCGCTGCGCGAGAGTGAACTGAAGTTTCGCAACGTGCTGCACGCGCTGCCCGCGGCCATCTACACCTGTGACGCTGCCGGTCGTCTCACGCTTTTCAATCAGGCCGCGGCGAAGTTGTGGGGCCGCGAACCGGAGCTGGGCAAAGAACTCTGGTGCGGCTCAGCCAAGCTGCTCGAGCTCGATGGCACGCCGATTCCATTCGAGAAATATCCGATGCTCTTGGCGCTCAAGGAAGGCGGCCCCAACGCCAGTCGAGAGTTAGTGATCGTGCGTCCAGACGGCAGCCGCCGCAACGGGCTGCCGTTCCCCGTCCCGTTGTTCGACTCGGCGGGCGCGGTCACGGGCGGGGTCAACATGATCATCGACATCACCGAGCGGAATCAGGCGGAGATGGAACGCGAGCGCTTCTTCGAGCTTTCACACGATTTGCTCTGCGTCGTCGGGTTCAACGGCTACATCAAACGCGTGAATCCCGCCTTCGAGCGGATCCTCGGTTTCACGGTGGCCGAAATGCTGGCGCAGCCATTGGTCGAGTTTCTCCATCCCGACGATCGCACGTCGGCCACCACGGAGATCGCGAAACTCGAGCGCGACGCGACGACGACCAACATTGAAAATCGCTACCGCTGCAAGGACGGCAGTTGCCGCTGGTTTTCGTGGACGGCCGCGCCTTATCCGGCGGACGACACACTTTACGCCGTGGGCCGCGACATCACGGAGCGCAAGCGGGCCGATGAGACCCTGCGCGCGAGCGAGGGACGCTTCCGGCGCTACTTCGAACTCGGCCTGATCGGCATGGCGATCACGTCGCCGACCAAAAGATTAACCGAAATCAATGACAAGGCCTGCGACATCCTCGGCTATGATCGTGACGAGTTGCTGCGGAAATCCTGGCCGGAACTCACCCACCCTGACGACCGCACCGCGGCGGCCGCCAATTTCGACCGCGTGTTGTCCGGAGAGGTCGACGGATATACCATGGAAAAACGGCTGGTCCGCAAAGGGGGCCAATTCGTCGATACCCTGATGGCGTTGAAATGCGTGCGCCGCCCGGACGGCGTGGTCAATTATTTCGTGTCGTTGCTCCAGGACATCACGGAGCGCAAGCGCGCCGACGGGGCGCTGCGCGCGAGCCAGGAACGCTTCCGCCAAGTCGTGGAGGGAATTCGGGAGGTTTTTTGGATGATCGATGTCGCGGCGAACCGGTTCATCTATGTGAGCCCCGCTTACGATGAGATTTGGGGCCAGCCGCCGACCCGGCTTTTCCAATCCCGCGATCACTTCGTGGAGGACATTCATCCCGAGGACCGGGCGCGCTATCTCGCAGCCGTCCGCGGCAAAAACACGACGGAAACCTTCGACGAAATTTTCCGCATTGTTCGACCCGACGGCAAGCTGCGTTGGATTCGAATCCGGGCGTTCCCGGTGCGCAATGCGGCGGGCGAGATTTATCGCATCACCGGTGTGGCGGACGACATCACCGAGCGGAAAAAATTCGAGGAGCAATCGCTCCGCGCGCAACGGCTGGAGAGCATCGGCATGCTCGCGGCCGGCATCACGCACGATCTCAACAACGTCCTCGCGCCGATCGGCATGGCGGCGACGCTCCTCCGGAGCCGCCTCACCTTGAGCAGCGAC
>JBKJOA010000198.1:0-11744 GCA_046593365.1 Limisphaerales bacterium | reverse complement strand
CTCAATTCCAATGGGAGTTTGGATACAAATTTTGTGGTCGGAACGGGTTGCACCATCAGCATGGGTGCGGGAATCGACGGCAACACGAACGCGTTTCTTTTCGCCGTCGCACTCCAGGCGGATCAAAAAATTGTTATTGCTGGAAATTTCACCTATTACAATGGAGTGTCTCAACGAGGAGTAGCGCGGCTGAACACGAATGGAGTTCTGGACACGACATTTGTCGGAACGGGGGTGAATAATTGGGTGCGTTCCATGCGGGTTTTAGCCAATGGCCAAATCCTTTTAACCGGCTGGTTCACCGAGTATAGCAATCGTAACTACAATCGGATGGTGCGAATCAATCCAAATGGTTCCGCCGACACAAATTTCAACGCTTTTTTTGGCGATCTTACTTCGGTCTATACATCGGCGGAACTTCCCGATGGAAAATTAATTGCGGGGGGACACACCGTTAACACCAATTCCGTTTTTCAACAGGAAGTTGTCCGGTTGAACACCATTGGGACTTACGACACGAACTTCAATAACGGTGGCAGCGGCGCGAATGAAAAAGTGGAAAGCGTCGCGGTGCAACCCGATGGCAAAATTATCATGGGGGGCTATTTCACTGACTACAATGGAACCCACGTTGATAACTTTGCGCGGCTCAATCCGAATGGAACGCTGGACACTACTTTCACCGCGAACGTCAATAGCTGGATCTGGACGGTTTTGGTGCAACTCGATGGCAAAATTCTCATGTGTGGCGGATTTTCCTCGGTCAACGGTGTCTCGCGAAATGGAATCGCGAGACTGAATACTTTTCAGGAGCCTTTGCTCTTCAACCCAAAACAGTTCCCTAATCGTTTTGAAGTTTCGCTGATTACCCAAACAGGAAAAAATTATACCCTGCAATATTGTGACTTCATTCCCGGCACTAACTGGACATCACTGCCTTCTGTTCTCGGTGGTGGAACCATCCAGACACTCACGAACTTGAATCCGTCTGCGATCAGCCGTTTTTATCGAGTTTTACAAAACTAAATCTATGAAAAAACTTTCTTTGGTTCTCATTTACTTTGTTCAAATTTTTTCCGCTGCGAGTTCCTTCGCTCAAAATGCAGTCGATCCCACGTTTGATCCAGGAACCGGCGCGAATGCCTTCATCGAATCAACCGTGGTACAGCCGGACGGAAAAATTCTCGTTTGCGGAATGTTCACCTCGATTAACGGCGTGCCTCGAAATTACATCGCGCGTTTGAAATCCGATGGAAGCGTCGATCCAACCTTCATCGCCAACCCGAATTACTGGACCCGTTTTATGGCATTGCAGCCCAATGGAAAAATTCTCATTGGGGGATTTTTTACCGGCGTGGATGGCGCATCGCGCAACCGGGTGGCGCGCTTGAACGAAAACGGAAGCCTCGATACCACTTTTAATCCAGGGATCGGATGTACCGGAAGAATGGTTCCCGCAGATCCAACCGATCCGTTTCTTTTTGCCATAGCGGTGCAGAACGATGGTAAAATTATTATTGGCGGAAATTTCACAAATTATAATGGAGTCGTTCGCAACGGGGTCGCGCGGCTCAACAGCAATGGCTCTTTGGATAGCACCTTTAATGTTGGTGACGGCGTGAACAGTTGGGTGCGTTCCATTTTAATTTTGCCGAACGCTCAAATTCTTTTGTCCGGCTGGTTTGAAAATTATGACAATCGGACTCACAACCGAATGGTTCGTTTGAATCCGGATGGTTCAGCCGACACGGGTTTCAATCCGTGGTTTGGATATTCAACTTCGATTTATTCCATGTCCCGCCAAAACGACGGAAAAATTGTGGTCGGTGGCCATTCCGTGAACACGAACGCACCGTTCCGCCAGGAAATTGTACGGCTGCTTTCGGATGGCTCTTATGATCCCGAGTTCAACCCAGGCGGCGAAGGAGCGAATGACAAAGTGGAAAGTGTTGTCGTTGAACCCGACGGGAAAATTTTGATTGGTGGATACTTCAGTGCGTATAACGGTGTTCAGCGAAACGGATTAGTCCGATTGAATTCCGACGGAACGTTGGACGACCCCATTAACGCCAATCCAAACAATTGGATTTGGACGGTGGCCCTGCAAGGCGACGGGAAAATTTTGATTTGCGGAGCGTTTACATCCCTCGACGGAATTCCGAGGGGAGGGATTGGGCGAATCCAAAGCACTGGATCTCCCCCGGTTACAACTCAGCCTCCACCGCCTCAATCTGAACCTATTGCACTAGAGGTTTGGTTGCTAAACCAAACCAATTTCGTTGAGGCCAAGGCGATTTCCGGAGGGCCACCCCTGAGTCCGGAATGGCAACTTGTCTCATCCGCAGACATGGATGGTGATAAAAAAACCGACTTGATTTTCCAAAATACCAAGGGGCAAATTGCGGCATGGCTCCTTGATGGAACCACCTTTCGTGTCTCCAAAGTAATTAAGAAAAGCCTCGCGCGCTGGCGTGTGATCGCAGCAAATAATTTAAATAATGACGCACGCTCGGACATTTTGTTGCGAGACGCCAAGGGCCGGTTAGCGATTCTATTCTTTAGTAAAACTAAATTCAAAAGCGCCGCGATTTTAAAAAAGAGCCTGACGGTAAATACAAACTGGCACATCCTGGGTTTTTCCGATTTTAATGGTGACAATAACCCCGACTTTCTCTGGCAAGACGACCAGGGCCGTTTGGTCACTTGGTACATGAAAAATTCCAAATTCCTTGGTTCAAACTATCTCTCCAGCGCTCAATCTCTAAACGATTGGCGTCCCATTGGTTTCGAGGACATTAGCGGTGATCAACAAAAAGACATTCTCTTTCAAAATGCCAACGGCCAACTGGCCACTTGGTTGATGACCGGCACAAATGTTTTCAGTTCAACCGAACTATTCCCCGGCAAACAAATGGATCCAAGGTGGCACTTCATTGGAGTAAACGACCTGAACGGTGACAGTCACAACGATGTTATTTGGCAATACAAATGAAGAACCATTCGCACCCGTAAGTGTTTTACCGAACGGAAGATGCGGCTCTGGAGGGTGGGAGTTTCGGGCTTGAACCTGATTCAACCGGAACGCTTCCAATGATTATTCTAAGGCGAAGATTCCGTGGCGAATTTGAATTCAGCCAACCATGATTGTTTTCAACCAAAGACTAGCCGCACTGTCGCCAGAGAAACGCGCATTGCTTGAAGCGCATTTGCTCGAAAATAGGCCTGCACCCAACCAAACTCCGGTTGAGGAAACACTCGCTCCCCTGGAGCTTTCCTTTGCGCAAAAGAGTTTATGGTTTCTCGATAGACTGCAGCGTAACAGCAACTCCTACACAATTCCTCAGGCTTTGGAAATCCGCGGCTCTCTACATTGGGAAGCTTTACGGAAAAGCTTTGAAGCGGTGGTGCAGCGTCATGAAACATTGAGAACCCAAATTCTTAACAGGGATGGTGAGCCTATGCCCCGTCTCATCCACAACTTCAAATTCGAACTGCCATTGATTGACCTAAGTGATTTAGATGAGAGCGAGCAACGCGCGAAGATGGATTCGTTAATCGAGGTCGAAGCCCAACACTCTTTTGATTTGGAAAATGAATTGATGTTGCGCGCCAGCCTTTTGCGGTTGGGGCAGTGTCATCATGTTCTCCTGTTAAACGTTCATCACATCGCTTCCGATAATTGGTCCTTCTCCATTTTGTATCGAGAGCTAGGCGCTCTTTACGCGGCTTTTCTTACTGGGGGTAGCTCACCGCTGCCACCTTTAAAAGCGCATTACTCAAATTACGCGTGCTCTCAGAGAAAATTTTTTAAAACCGATAAATTTGAAACCCAGCTTAACTATTGGAGGCAGCAACTCGTCGGCGAACTGCCTTTATTGGAAATGCCTACCGACCATCCGCGACCCATGGTGCAGAGCTTTCGGGGTGCCAGGAAATACATACAAATTTCCAGTGAACTTTTCGGTCGTATCAGAGCGCTCAGTCAGCGAGAAGGGGTCACACTTTACGTTACTTTGCTCACTGCATTTCAAACTTTGCTGCATCGATACACCCAGCAAACGGACATCATTGTGGGTTCGCCTTTGGGTGGGCGCGGTCAGGTCGAAACAGAAAACCTGATTGGATATTTTCTTAACACGCTTGTCCTGCGTGCTGATTTACGCGGTGAACCTACTTTTGTCGAAATGCTGCAAAGAACAGGCGGAACCGTTCTTGGCGCATTTGCGAACGAGGGGGTTCCATTCGAAAAGCTTCTTGATGAATTGCGCGTCCCCCGCTCTCCTGATCGCAACCCTCTCTTCCAAACGATTTTCCAGTTTCAACCGACTGGAACACCTAAACTGGAACTGGACGGCACACAAATTGAGTTACTGAAAGTGGAGAGCGGCACGTCAAAAATGGACTTGATCTTCACGTTGGCCGAAGACGATGGAGCGTTAACTGGAAACCTCGAATACAACACTGATTTGTATGATGGCGAAACCGTCGAGCGGATGCTTACTCACTACACCCAACTACTGGCGTCAATTACTACGAACCCGGAAGAAAGAATCTCGCGTCTCTCAATTCTTGAAGAACACGAACGCAAACAACTCCTCATCCAATGGAACCAAACTGAAACCGTTTATCCACGTGAACAATGCATTCAGAGACTGTTTGAAGAGCAGGTCGAGAAATCTCCTGAGGCGATCGCTTTGGTTTTCGGAAACGACGAAGTCAGCTATCGCGAATTGAACAAACGAGCTAACCAGCTCGCCCACTATCTGCGCGAGCGCGGAGTTGATCGCGATGTACTCGTAGGTATTTGCCTTGATCGTTCCATTGAACTCATCGTAGGACTTCTTGCGATTCTTAAAGCTGGCGGCGCTTATGTTCCACTGGATGCCAATTATCCTGAAGAACGGCTTGCCTTCATGTTGAACGACACGGCTATTTCACTCGTATTAACAAATAAGGCGCTTTCAATTTCAACGATGGACGTGATCGACCCGAATCATTTTCCATCGCAAAGCTCGGAAAACCTTCAGCCCGAAAGCGAGCCGGAAAATTTAGCTTACGTCCTCTATACCTCCGGCTCAACCGGCGTGCCCAAAGGCGTAGCCATTCCACATCGGGCCGTAATTCGATTAGTTCAAAACACGAACTACATCCAGTTCAGTTCCACCGACGTTTTTCTGCAACTCGCGTCAATTTCCTTTGACGCTTCTACGCTGGAAATTTGGGGAAGTTTGCTCAACGGAGCGCGTTTGGTCATCCACCCCCCGGAGCCACCGACTCTCGAAGAACTCGGGCGCAATCTGAAACAATATCGAGTAACCACTCTTTGGCTTACCGCTGGTTTGTTTCACCAGATGATTGAACATCAGATCGAGAGTTTGCGCGGCCTTAAATACTTATTAGCGGGTGGCGACGTGCTTTCCACGACTCATGTGTTCAAGGCGGTGGAGCAGCTTAAGGGTTGCAAATTGATTAATGGTTACGGCCCGACGGAGAACACGACTTTCACCTGTTGCTATTCCGTTCCAGAAAATTGGAAACCCGTCCGCTCGGTGCCTATTGGCCATCCCATCAGCAACACGCAGGTTTACATCCTCGACCCGTATCTTCAGCCCACCCCAATCGGAGTTTCCGGCGAGCTTTACATTGGCGGAGATGGTCTCGCTCGCAGTTACGTGAACCGGCCGGAACTGACGGCAGAAAAATTTCTTCCAAATCCGTTTAAAAAAAACGAACGGCTCTACAAGACGGGTGACAAAGTTCGATACCTCCATGATGGGACAATTGAATTTCTGGGGCGTTTGGATAATCAGGTGAAAATTCGCGGTTTCCGAATTGAACTGGAGGAAATTGAAACAGCCTTGAACGAACACCCGTTGATTCGTCAGGCAACCGTCATTGCACGTCAGGATTCGAGGACGGAAAAATATCTAGCCGCTTATCTTCTTCCCGAAGCCGCTGACCCAATTGAGTCGGAAGTGCGCGCCTACCTCGAACAAAAATTGCCGGGTTACATGGTGCCACAATACTTTGTTTTGCTAAGAGAATTTCCTCTCAACCCCAACGGCAAGGTGGACCGTAACAAATTACCCGCCCCAAATGATTCCTTTTTCAACCCTGATCGTGTTCTGGTTCCACCCCGCAACGACGTTGAGAAAACTCTTTTCTCCATTTGGCGAGAAGTGCTGGGCCGCGACCAATTTGGGGTTCATGACAATTTTTTTGAGCTGGGCGGCCACTCGCTTTTGGCCACGCAGGTCGTTTCGCGGATGGCCAAAAATTTTAATGTTGAATTTCCGCTGAGCCGAATCTTCGAACGCCCGACGATTGCCTCTTTGGCGATAGCGGTTACTGAAAACTCACAGGCCGTTTCCAAACCGCAACCGCAACTCGTTCGGCGCAAACAGCCCGACGGGAAAAACGCAGTTGAGAAATCCACCTTGGTCCAAACTTGAGCTGAACCATGCAAACAGTAAGCCAAAAGGAAAGCAACTCACTCGGTTATCAAACGGACGATCTCGATCTCGCAGCACCGTTGGAACCGGAGCATATACCCCTCTCGTTTGCGCAGCAGCGGCTCTGGTTTTTTAGTCAACTGGAACCAGACAGCGCGCTCTACAACGTTCCGGTCGCCTTCCGGCTCCGTGGCGCGCTCCACCTGGAAGTTCTTCAGCAGAGTTTGAACGCGATTGTTGACCGACACGAAGCGCTGAGAACCAACTTTGTGAGCAACGCAGGAACTCCTGCCCAAGTGATCCGAAGCAGCGCAATCGTCCGAATATCCTGTTTTGATCTCAGCGCCGAACCTGCAGCGCAACGCGAACAAACAGCTCAAAACCTCTTAAAAGCTGAGGCGCGAAAATCGTTTGACCTCTCCACTGATCTCTTGTTCTCCGCGAGCCTGATCCAGCTTGGCCTCCAGGAACACCTGCTCCTCTTAAACATGCACCATATTGTTTCAGACGAATGGTCATTACGAATCCTCTTTCGAGAATTGCAGTTTTTTTACACAAAATTTTTGAACGGCGCTCCCACTTTTTTAGCAGAACTACCGATTCAATATGCTGACTTCGCTCTCTGGCAACGCGAGTATCTCCAAGGTGGATTGATCAACGACGATCTCGATTATTGGAAAAATAAACTAGGCAACGACTCTTCGTCCACCGAATTACCCGCTGATCATCCTCGACCTGCGGTACAGACCTACCGGGGTGGCTCCGTTTCCATTGCATTGCCGAAGGCCATAGCAAACCGAGTCAATGAATTTAGCAGGAGTGAAGGAGTCACACTTTTCACGACTCTTCTCACCGCCTTCAAAACCCTGCTTCATCGCTACACCGGCCAGGATCAGGTGACGGTCGGTTCTCCAATTTCGGGGAGAAACAAAATTGAAACGGAAAGCCTGATTGGCTTTTTCGTCAACACTCTCGTCTTGCGGACAACGGTTTCGGGCGAAACCAGTTTTCGCAAACTCCTGGCCAAAGTTCGTGAAGTAACTCTTGGTGCCTATGCTCATCAAGAATTACCGTTCGAAAAATTGGTCGAACGTCTCGCGCCGCAACGAACCTCTGGTCAGGTTTCGTATATTCAGGTCGTATTTGCCTTACAAAATGTATCAGATACAAATCTACACCTGCCCGGACTCGATTCGGAATTCCTTGAGGTGGAAAGTAATACTGCCAAGTTCGACTTAACATTTGTGGTTCGTGAAACCAAAGAAGGAATCAGGCTCGCGGCTGAATACAACTCGGATTTATTCGAGAGCGGAACGATCCAGCGGATGTTGTGTCATTATGGACGGCTCCTCGAATTGGTGATAGATAACCCAAACCAAAGCATTTCACGTCTTGATTTTCTGGAAGACACAGAACGCTCTCAACTACTCATCGACTGGAATAACACGAAGACAATTTATCCGAGCGATAAATGCATACCCGAATTGTTTGCTGCGCAGGTGAAGAGAGCGCCAGAGTCCGTTGCGGTGGTCTATGGGGAACATCCATTAACTTATCGAGAACTGGACGAGCGATCAAACCAACTGGCTCATTTCCTGCGAAAAGCGGGAGTTGGACCCGATGTCCTGGTAGGCATCTGTGTCGGGCGCTCGGTGGAAATGGTGGTTGGTTTGCTCGGCATTCTGAAAGCGGGCGGCGCATATCTCCCTCTCGATGTTGATTACCCAAGCGAACGCATCGCCTTTATGTTGGACGACGCAAAAAGTTCAATCCTTTTAACGCAGAAAAGTCTTTTGCCCCGACTTCAAACGCACACATGCAAAATTTTCTGTTTGGATTCTGACTGGGAAATCGTAAGTAGAGAACCGACCACTGCTCCAGCCATAAATACAAAACCTGAAAACCTCGCGTATGTCATTTACACCTCTGGTTCAACTGGAAATCCCAAAGGTGTAGCGGTTACTCATCGCGCCATTGCCAGATTGGTCTTCAACACTAATTACATTCAGTTGGGACCGTCGGACAGGATCGCGCAGGCCGCGAACAGTTCTTTTGATGCAGCCACCTTCGAAATCTGGGGATCCCTGTTGCACGGAGGCACGATGATTGGATTCAGCAAAGATCTTATCCTTTCACCACATTCCTTTGCGGAACAGATCAGACTTAACAAAATTACCACCATTTTTTTAACCACTGCTCTCTTCAATCAACTTGCCTCCGATGTTCCAAATGCATTCAAGTCGGTTAAAAATGTTTTGTTTGGCGGAGAAGCGGTTGATCCCAAGTGGGTAAACCACGTTTTGAAAAATGGTGCCCCAGAAAGATTGCTTCATGTTTACGGTCCAACCGAAAGCACCACGTTCGCATCCTGGTTCGAGGTTAAAGCAGTCAGCCCAGGAGCAAAAACCATCCCGATCGGCAGACCCATTTCCAATACAGAGTTTTATGTTTTAGATCGCCAGTTGCAACCCACTCCGATTGGGTTCCCGGGAGAATTGCACATCGGAGGTGATGGCTTGGCTCGCGGATATTTAAACCGTCCTGAATTGAATTCAGGCCGTTTTATTTCAAATCCATTCAGCAAAGACCCGGCTTCGCGTCTCTATAAAACGGGGGACATTGTTCGTTACCTGCCGGACGGTAATCTGGAATTCGTCGGGCGAATTGATCAACAGGTAAAAATTCGCGGCTTCCGAATCGAGCCGCAGGAAATTGAAGCGATTATGAAACAACACCATATGGTCAAGGACGCCCTGGTGATGGTGAAAGGAGAAAATTCCGATAAAAAATTGATCGCCTTTTTTGTTTCCAAAGACCCAGGTGCGTCCTCTAACGAGAATCTTGGGCAATTTCTCAAACAAAAGCTGCCTGCCTATATGGTTCCCACAACCCTTCTTGCGATTGAACAATTTCCTCTCAATGCAAACGGGAAAGTAGATCGCCGGGCGCTGCCCGATCCGGACGCCGCTCGCAGTCTTCCAGATACGTCCTTTGATTCTGTGACCCCGCTGGAAGAACATCTCAAGGCCATTTGGGAAGAAGTCATGGGACTAAAATCCATTGCAGTGACCGAAAACTTTTTTGACCTTGGCGGGCATTCGTTGTTGGCCGTTCGGTTGTTTGCGCAAATGGAAAAGCAGCTTGGAAAAAAATTTCCACTCTCGTTGCTGTTCCAGTCACCAACGATCCGGCAACTGGCTCAGACCATTCGCCAAAACGATTGCGCCCAACTTGATCCGTGTCTTGTTGAGATTCAGCCGAACGGTTCGCGCTCGCCGATTTTTTGGTTACACACACTCGGTGGGGGTGGAGGTGGCGGCGTTGTCAGGTATCAAAAAATGTCGCAACTTTTAGGACCGGAACAACCTTCCTATGGTTTGGTGGCGCCGCCCGAGCCGTTCACGAAAATTGAAACAATGGCAGAGTATTACATTTTAAAGCTGCGATCCGTCCAACCAAAAGGCCCTTATTATCTGGGAGGATATTGTTTTGGAGGTGTGGTCGCCTTTGAAATGGCGCAACAACTTCGCGCAAATGGAGAAAGTGTAGCATTGCTCGCGTTATTGGACAGCTCACCTCCGAATATAGATGCTTCGGACATGAGGAATGTGGCGCATCTGTTCATGAATTTTCCCAAGCGGATGCGCCGTTTTTTCAAGCAGGAGCCAGCACAAATGCTGGCCGCCTTTCGTCGCAAATCAAGAAAGTTGGAACGCCGTTTGTCCGGTCTGGCCAAAGGACAATCGCCTCGGAATGTCAGTGGAAAAGTTCTTGAAGATTTAATCGATATGTCGCAATACCCCAAGGACTACAAACATTACGCTGAAGTTCATTGGAACGCGTTGCTTAATTATTTTCCCAAGCCGTATCCGGGCAAGGTGACGCTTTTCGAGGCGACCCAGTCAGCCAACTTAAGCTCGGCACCGCTTTGGAAGAAAGTAGCGCAAGGTGGGATTGACTTGAGGCCAATTGAAAGCACGCACGAAAAAATGTTGGAGGAGCCTTACGTTCAACTGCTCGCCGCCGAATTGAACAAATGCCTGGGCAACTTTTGTCCGGATGATGTGAAAGTCCACGCAGCTTGAACAAGCAACCAATGCAACATCATTTCCACTGGAGCCATCCGCCGGAACTGTGTCCTCTCTCCGATGACGAGGTGCATGTGTGGGTGGCAGCCCTGGAAGCCACTCCAAACTTCGACGAATTCCCCGGCGTTCTTTCACTGGATGAGCAGCACAAGGCAGACCGGTTCTATTTCGCGCGGGATAAACAGAGCTACGTCGCCGGACGAGGTTTGCTCAGGGAAATTCTTGGTTCTTATACCGGGACACCGCCCGCCCGCCTGAAGTTCGACTACGGAAAAAATGGAAAGCCGTCGCTGGCAACCGGCCCGGAAGAGGGCAAGGTCAATTTTAATTTGTCGCACAGCGGCGGGTTGGTTCTCATCGCGGTCGCCCAGAATCGAGAATTGGGGATCGACCTTGAACAGTTGCGCCCTTTTCCTGAGATGGAATCGGTTGCTGCCCGTTGCTTCTCGCACGGAGAACAAGTCGCATTGCAACATTTGGAATTCCCGCACAAAGAGGAAAATTTCTTCCGCTACTGGACGCGCAAGGAAGCACAATTGAAGTGTAGCGGAAAAGGCATTTCAGAGCAAGCCGAGTTCATTGCTCCGCATTTTGACGGGTTTCTCCAAGAGTTGGAGCCGGCCGCAGGTTACCTCGCGGCGCTCGCCGTTCGCGGAAAACCATTTGCACTGAAATTGTGGCAATGGCAGACCAATTGCAGGAAACAATTTCGTTTGGTGGACCCGGGCAAGCCCACCATAAGCTTCCAACAGTCTAATCCCCCGTTTCGGCGAACACGCGATCACCCGTCGCCGGTATGTGACTTGTCCTGTGCTGGTGGTAAGGCAAAAGGAACGCGAATTAGTTCGCCAATCTAGCGACTTAATTCTTCAAACGAATTTCGTCGAGGATTGGCAAATAATCGTACGCGTCGGATTTAGCACTTCGATTTTCAAAGGCTCAAATCTTGATTAAGACAAACGAAACAGTTCGACTGCGTGGCTTCTCGCTTGAAAAACTGAATTCGCTCCTCTGCCCAATCCGTTTCCAAGTGTCGCTTAAGAATGTTTCAATCTTTTCTTGGGTGCGACTTCCCCAGTGCGCTGTTGAAATCGCTGCAAAGAATCACCTTCATGCGTTCCAATTTCATTAGCCCGAGAGTTAATCATAATCAAGGCAACTTCCTAAACCGTTTTGTTTAAAAGGCCGCACGGCAGGCCACGCT
>JBKJOA010000056.1:0-2615 GCA_046593365.1 Limisphaerales bacterium | reverse complement strand
CAGACAAAATCGGTGAGGCGAATGAACCGCCCTACACTTTGAATTGGACGAATGCTTTGGCCGGCCCCCGCTCACTACCTGCCAAAATTACGGACGAAACTGGTGCGGGATTTTTTACTGAACCAGAAATCTGTGAAATAGGCCTGCCGAAGGCGAAGGTGACCTTTATTGGCTTGGATGAGGCCACGAAGGGGAGTTGGAAAGGAAAATATGGGGCAGAGGGATATGCCATAGCTAATGACAGCACCAATTTGCCGCCCGGCGTGCAACTCACGGTGGTTCCGGGCAAAAGTAGCTCGTGGGAAATTTGGGCTTCGGAAGAGCGATCCATGCTCCGGCGTAATTCTCCGAAGCGGATTGCGTCCGCCTGGTATAATGGAACCGAGGTCGATCTCGATTTATCTCTGGCCGACGGATATCAACATCAAATCGCGCTCTATTTTTTAGACTGGGACCACCAGGAGAGAGTGACCGGAATTCAAGTCTTGGATGAGGCGGGCCATGTTTTGGATGTGCAAAAAATTTCGAACTATTCGAACGGAAAATATTTAATTTGGTCTGCTGTTGGACATGTCACGTTCAGAATCAAAGTAATTAGTGGGGGGAATGCGGTGGTTAGCGCCGTGTTTTCCGATCCCAAGCCATAGTCTTTAAAAATTGATTCCAATGTTGAACACTGTTCCAAGCCCCGCCGAAACGCGGGTTCGAAGCCGGATTTCAACCTGGCTGAACGAGCGACGAAGTTCGACCAGACTTGGTTTTGTTTTGCAGATTTTCTGTCGTGTTCTTCTTTCGCTTTGCTCGTTGATTTGGACGCCTCTTCTTCTGGGCAGTATGGGACTCAAGTTGAACGGCCTGTTTTTAAATTTTCAATCCGTGGCGTCTCTGGGTGGACTGGGCGATTTAGGAATGGGAGGTGTGGTTAATATCCAAACCAGCCGTCTTTTAGGTGGGGGCGATGAATCGCAGCTTCGCTCGTTTCTAGCTTCCGTCCGGGCGCTCTTTTTAGTCCTGGGGTTATTGGTGATGTTCGCCTTCCTGATCCTTTCCCCGTGGCTTCCCGAATTATTGAGCTTTGCACCTGTGCCTGGTTCCGGATCGTTTAAACTTCTATTCGCTTTAGGAGCTGTCTCTGCGGGGCTTCTGATTTTCAACAGTTACATTGCCAATCTTAATTATGGGTGTGGCAACTTGACGTTGTCGGTCATGCCAACCTTTCTTCTGATCCAATTCAGTTTCCTTGGCCATTGGCTCTTAGCTCGCGCAGGTTTTCCGCTTTGGGCGCAGTATATTCCTTACCTGCTTGCCAGTTTTTCGGGGTTGCTTCTGGGTTGGGTTTACATCCGTTTTTCTCATCCGTCCCTGGCTCATTTTTTCCCGCTGGTATTCGATTGGAAAAACATCCGCTCGCTGTTTGGAAAAACCTTCTGGCTCTATTTCTACTTTGTCGCTGCGCAGATTTACACGACGACGGACAGGCTCCTGATTACCGCTGGATTCGGTGCAGAACGTGTTCCTCCTTACCTCAATAACTACAAGCTCTGCGAATTGGCGCTTTTCGTGGTCGTGAGTGCGAGTTTGGTCAGCATGCCGAAGATCACCCAATGGCTGGCTTCTCCGGAAGCTTCCGAGCGTGAACGATCGGTTCGCGAAATAGAACGGTTAAATAAATTTCAAACCTTTCTGGGCTGTGCCGGAGCTTTAGTCTATTTGGCGGTGAACGATATTTTTATGCGTATTTGGTTAGGCCCGGACCTTCAAGTCCCGATTCTTTGGCAGGTGGCGTTTGCGGCACAATTAAGTGTGAGCGCGGCTGGATATGTCGGGTTTGATCTGGCGGCCCGGTGCAGCGACAAGGGGATTCGCATCGGCGGTATCGCTGTTATTTTGTCCGCACTTCTTAATCTTGGATTGTCTTACGTTGCCATGAAACTTGGCTCGATTCTCGGCATCGCAGTGGCCACGGTTTTCGCCCAGTCCTGCACTTTTTTAGCTCTGGGCCGTTACTCTTTCGGCGAACTCAAAATGTCCTGGTGGAAGTTTTCATTTAAACCTTGGCTGCTCGCGGTGGGGGCCGTTGCGTTTGGTTTCGGCGTGAAGTCTTTCATCCCGTTCGATTCGTTCCGCAATGTCACCCTCGTTCTGATCATCTATTCCGCTGCATTTTTGGTCATTGCTCGTGTCCTGAGCATATCGGCCACCGACGTTCGACAGGAGTTCATCCTCGTGTGGGGCTTGATCAAGGGAAAAAATAACCGCAATTAAATCGCGGAAACCTGGCCGATCAGCGCGGAGTCATTTCCTGTCGCGGACAAAGATAATGTCTGACTGGATTAGCCTCAGGTCTTTTCGAGTTGGATTAAACAAATCAAGCATGACGTAGCCGGCTTCACGAAAGAAACGAAGATAATCTTCAAAAAGCGGCTGGCTGATATACGTAGGGGCTAGGATTAGTTCCAAATAAATCATCCCAACCCGGCTAGTTTCCAACATGGATTTTGCGCCACGCAACGCCTGAAGCTCGGCCCCCTGGATGTCGAGTTTCAAAATATCGATGTTCGTTACTTTGTGACTGGCACAGTACGAATCAATGCTGACCGTTTTCACCTGGAGAG
>JBKJOA010000022.1:0-12234 GCA_046593365.1 Limisphaerales bacterium | reverse complement strand
GGCAACATCGTCATGGCCCAAAGAAAATCTTCCACTCCTTCACGTTGCACCGGTTTGCCGACCAGTTCCGCAGCTATTTTGTATTCATTTCCGGTTGGTTTGCGCCCCAAGGCCTGGCGGAAAATCCGATCAATCAATTCGCGATTGGTTTTTGCTTCCTCAGACAAATTGGCCGCGCCGCGTTTCAGGATGTCAGACAAGGTTTCGCCGTTGGTGATTTCCAAGGCTTGCAGGGTCGTGGCGGAAGTGGGTCGCGTGGTGACAACTTGTTCGCGATTCGGTCGCCCGAGCGAAACCATCAGAGGATCGGCCGCAACAAGCGCCGCGCGGATTTTGCCCGGTTTCCCTTCGATGAGTCGGTTCGAGATTAATTTTTTTTCCACGCGCCACGGCAACATGGAAATCTGCCCGAGATCCACCGCCGCCATCCACTTCTCTGCGGCGAACGCCGATTTCTCCCACCCCTCCAGTTTTTGTTCGCTGGCCCGCCATGAATTGTCGCTGACGATTTCGGTGATTTTTTCCGAACCCGATTCGCGGGTGCGTAATTGCAAATAAAAGAGCAGTCCCGCAGGATTCTCAGTCCCGGCAATGGTGTTGTCCGCAGTTGGTGGAAGGTTGCCCGGCAAATTATTTATGCCTTCGATGGCGATCACGTTTTCGCCCTGCTTGAGAAACGGTTTTAAATCAAACAGTTCTGGATGCGTCCAGTCGTTGCCGGAGGCGACTTTTTTACCATTCACGAACAGAGAAAACCCATTGTCACAAGTCAAGACGTTGACGGCCTGGCGGATTTCGCCAGTCACTTGAATGGTCTTGCGGAAATAAACCGTGCCCGCTTTACCGGTGTTCTCCGCGTCTTTGCTGCTCCAAATCCAATTGGGATAAATGATGGGATATGTTTTATTTTTGTTCGTGACAACTTCGCCAACCACCGCGTCGGCTTTCGCGTAACCGATGCCGGTCAAAGCGGTCAAAGCATCACGAAATTGTTCGGCAGAAAGACGTCGCACGGACGGGCCGCGAAAAACATATTCGCGCGCTGCTTCATCCACATTGACGGCGGGCAGTTGGTAGGTGCGCGAGGTGATAATCTGCGCGATAAGATGTTTTACATCGTATTGGTGGGCCGCAAAATCTTCCGCAAGCCAATCCAACAGATTTGAATTCCACGCGGTTTGATCCATGTCATCCACCGGCTCCACTAACGCGCGGCCCATGAGTTTTCCCCAGAAACGATTGACCAACGTGCGGGAAAATCGGCCATTCTGCGGACTGGTCATGCAATCGGCCAGTTGCTTCAACCGCGTTGGTTTGTCGGCGGCCGGATCAATTTTCCCAAATTCAGGATAAAGGAATTTTGTGCCCGCCTTCTTGCCGGTCGGTTTATCGCATTGGAAAATTTCCAGCGGTTCGTCCGCGAAAATATTAGCCAAGGCGTAAGCATCCGAGAGCTGCCAATCGTTCACGAAGCTGTCGTGGCAGGAGGCGCACTTCATGTTGATGCCCATGAACACTTGCGAGATGCTTTGCGCGGCTTGCATTTGCGGAACCTGGCTGGCGTTAACCGTGCCGCGCCAAATGATCCCTTTGCTAAAACCTTCGGAATCGGGCGTGGGATTGACCAACTGCGCGACAAACTGGTCGTAAGGCATGTTGGTCGCCAGAGCGGAATAGAGCCATTTGGTGATCTGTTTGCGCCCGCCATCAATGTAGCCAGTGCCTTTGTAATCATTGCGCAACAGGTCATTCCAAAAGGTGAGCCAATGTTCAGCATAACTGGATTGCTCGCTCAACAAGCGTTGGACAAGTTGCTCCCGCTTGCGGGAATTTTTATCAGCTAAAAACGCTGCCAACTCGTCGGTGGGCGGAAGTAAACCATGGACATCGAGATAAACGCGCCGGGCAAAAACCGAATCGCTGATCAATTCCGGCCATGTGGTTTTGTTGGTTTTGAAATAGCGATCCACAATGGCATCCACCGGATTGGCAAGGCTGCTTTTGGCAAGCGACGGCAGATTCGGCTTTAAGTTTTTCGCGTCAACTTTGCCGAGCCAAACGGCGTCGTCCCATTTTACCCCCTGATCGATCCACGCGCGCAACAGGCCAATTTGCTCGGGCTTCAACTTCGAACCTTTCTGCGGCATGACGTTCTCTGGATCAAAGCCCATGACCAACTCGATCAAGAGACTTTGCTCGCTTTTCCCAATGATTACGGCAGGACCGGAATCGCCGCCTTTCATGAACGTTTCGCGATTATCAATTTTGAACCCCCCTTTTTCTTTGCCGCGCCCGTGGCATTTGGTGCAACTCGTTTCGAGAATCGGTTTGATCTCCTTGGAAAAATCAATCTGGCGCGAAGGTGGAGCAGGCAATTGGCGGATTTGTTCGGGTGTAATTGCGGCGAAGGTCGCAAGCGAACCACTGCATAAAAACAGAACCGTAAACTTTAAAAAGGGTGAACTCATGTGTGCGCTAAAGAATATAGAATAAGTTGTGTCCGAAAAAAAGAATTGATTGTCGGAACGAGCTTACGATTGGCAGGTCTAGGCACCACCACAATTCGGTAACATCAGGCGTCCCGCCGCCTGGAAAGAACGGTTTTTCCATCCAGCATCTCAAAGGATCTACCAACGCTTTAAATCCCATGCGGTTTATCCGCTGGGCTGCGACGCTCAACTCTACTACTGGCAAGATGCCGCTACGGTGGCAGCACGATTGCGAAATTGCCTGGACCAATAATGACCTTCAGAGCAGAGTTTTAAAGATTTGTTTGAATATTTGCCGGCCTATAGAACAACCCCCAACCGCCAGATTTTGATCCAAGGTCGATGGTTCCACGCGCATTCTTTATATCGAACTTATACCATTGCACATGGCCGTCTTCGAAAAGAAATTGGCCGCCGGTAGGAGCGTTATTATTACCGCGATGGCTCGCAAGTTTGAAGCTTCCGCTAATCCAGTCTGCGGTTCCGTTTGCCGCATTGTAGTTTAACGACTGAAGTTGATCGCTAATAATTGGGGCCAACCGATATTTGTTTCCAAACTTTTTCTTGTAATGCCACTCGCCCAGTCCCACTGAATCGTACGGCCAACCGAGCCTATCCCGACCCGGGAGATAAAAATATCCGATCAAATTTGGAGGATTATTCAATGATTCGTACGATCGATGGTAATCGCTCGAGGGACAATAAATGACGTCGTTCATCGCACGATCCTTTTTGTTGGCTCCCGGGCGGTTCTTGTAGAGATAAGGTCGATAAAAAGTGGTATCTGCGTTTCCGGGCATCCAACTCAAATCAAAGGCTCCTGTGGGGGTGGTACAATCCAAAAACGAGTTGTTGTTATCGCCAGCATACATGTTCATCGCGATGCCCCATTGCTTGAGATTATTGGCGCATTGGATCTTTATCGCCTTCTCCTTTGCTTTCGCCAATGCTGGCAGGAGCAACCCGGCCAGAATCGCGATAATCGCAATGACAACCAACAGCTCAATTAAAGTGAATCCCTTCGTATTTTGATGTGGACGTTTAATCATATTCTCAAGGTCAATAATGCGGTGTTGACGTTACAACTCGATTTGTCATGGACGTTTATTCTTCTCTTTTGAATTCCAAAAGTGTGAGTAGCGCAAGCTTGACCGATCCCGCATGATTAGGCAATAAGACAATACCTGTTCGCCCGATGCTAAACCGCCTGACCATTTTTTTTTGCTTTGCCATTCTCGCCCCAAGTCTGGAGGCGCAACCGGAGTTTGTCACCACGCACAGCTTATCGAAGCAATTCGTTATTTACGGACCCAAGGTGGTGCCAAAAAAATTGGGCAACCGCATCCCGCTTGATCCGGCTCTGACGGCTGTTTCCTGCGAACGAATCAAGCAAGCTGTGCTCGTGGAATTAGGCGGTCTGGAACGTTGGCGGCTATCGAACCAGCAAGTCGGAAACATTTACGTCTGGCTCCATCCGACACGGAATCAAGCGGCTGTGATAACGCCTATTCCCACCCAGAGATCGTTCAGCTATCGAGTGGATTTGCCCAACGAGGTTGAAGCGGCGCAATTTGTTGAGGCGATCACCCAGGCCGTTCTCCTGGAATTTGTGAATCGCCGTTCGACCGGGCAAGTAAGACAAATTCCCCTTTGGCTGGCGAAGGGAGTCGCCGCCCAGGTGCAAGCCGTCGCCCCGGAAGCATTGGTCCTGGAACAAAATAAAAGCCAGGGACTCGTGCCATCGTCGATGATTGCGTCGTTCAATGGAAAACTCAAAATCGAGCCGATTGCGGGGGTGCGCCAAGCCTTACAACAGTGCATTCCCTTGAGCTTCGATGAACTTTGCTGGCCCGGGACGTTAAACGCTGAGAGGTCGAGTCACTTTGAAAACTCTGCCCAGTTGTTTCTTTACGAGTTGTTGCGATTGAAAGACGGGCGAGCCTGCCTGATGCAGATGTTGGCCGAAATGCCAAATTATCTAAATTGGCAAATCGCTTTCATGCATGCCTTTTCCCCCCATTTCAAACAGATGGTTGACGTCGAAAAATGGTGGAGCCTGACCCTCGTAAATATTACCGGCCGCGATCCTTCCAAAATTTGGTCGCCCGAGCAATCGGTTGAACGCATCGACGCCGTCCTGAGATTTTCCTTGCAGGTGCGCGACACAGCGCCGAGCGGCAGCGATTCGTCTCTACAGGAAATTATCTCTAAATGGGAACCTGCGCGTCAAAAGCCAGTCCTGGAAAAGATTCTTGGGCAACTCCGGGCCTTGCGCATGCGAGTCCAACCGGAATCCGTTGCACTGGTGGACGAATATTGTTTGGCATTGGAAGATTGTTTAAAGAATGGACAGAAGGATTCTGCATTTTTGATGCGGGCATTTTCTCGCAACGATGCTACAGCCATCCGGCAATTGACTTGCGCCAAACTGGATGAGTTGGACCAAAAACGGACGGTCTTGCGAAAAAAATCTCATCCCAGCACCCGTGATGAAGCGGTGCTCAGTGCGTTAGAAGCGGTGACTCAGCGCAACGCCCCTTCGACCAGGTAGTAAGTTCTTCCACCATCGCGTTTTTTCCATGTTCAATCCTCTCGACTAATTCCGCTGTTTAGGAAAAGAATTTCTGCAATGAAACGCAGAAACTTCCTTCAAATTCTTTCCATCGGCGGCACATTTGCAGCAGGCTCGGGTTTATTCCTCACGCATTCGGCCCGGGCGCAACAGGAACGATCCGCCTCAAAACTCGGCCAGCGCACGTTTTCTGCAGACGTGGTGATTGCAGGCGGAGGACTCGGCGGTTGTGCGGCGGCACTCTCAGCTTTGCGGAAAAACCTTCGCGTTGTCATGACTGAGGAAACGGACTGGATTGGCGGGCAGATCACACAACAGGGAGTTCCGCCTGACGAACACCGCTGGATTGAATCCTTTGGAGGAACTCGCGCGTATCGAGAATTTCGGGCCGCCATTCGCGAATATTACCGCCAGAATTATCCGCTGACGGAAGTGGCTCGTGGACGGTGGAATCTCAATCCGGGCGATGGCGGTGTTTCCAAGATTTGCCATGAACCGCGGGCTGCGCTCGCCGTTTTGCAAAATCTTTTTGCGCCGTATCTCAGCACGCGCCAACTGGTTTTGTTACTCGAACACAAAGTTGTTAGCGCGGATGTAATGGGAGAAAAAGTTCGCGCGTTGCACGTCCTTAGTTTGCGCAGTGGAAACAACACCTCCTTGGAAGCTCCTTATTTTATCGATGCCACCGAACTGGGTGATTTGTTGCCCCTGACCAAAACGGAATTTGTCACCGGTTCGGAATCGCAAAAGGAAACGGGCGAACTTCACGCGCCGGAAAAGGCCGCTCCCGAAAATCAGCAGTCCTTCACCGTCTGTTTTGCAATGGATCATGTGACCGGTGAAGATCACACCATCGAGAAGCCCCGTGAATATGCTTTCTGGCGGGACTACGTGCCAAAACTTCACCCAGCCTGGCCAGGAAAATTGTTGAGTTTAACTTACAGCCATCCGCAGAGCCTGGAACCCCGTACGATGGGCTTTGATCCCGAGCGGGAAAGCGCAAACAACCTCTGGATCTATCGGCGACTGGCAAATCAAAAAAATTTCCGGCCGGGCACTTACCCCGGTGATATCAGCCTGGTGAACTGGCCACAAAACGACTATTTGCCCGGGCCACTGATCGGGGTCAGCGAAGCCGAAGCGGCGAAACATATCGAGCAAGCCAGGCAATTGAGTCTCTCGCTTTTCTACTGGCTTCAAACGGAGGTTCCGCGCGCGGATGGGAAACAAGGTTTCCCGGGCCTGCGCTTGCGCGGTGACATTTTGGGCAGCGAAGATGGCCTCGCAAAATATCCCTACGTTCGCGAGGCACGCCGCATCAAAGCGGTTTTCACCGTCCGGGAACAAAATATCGGAGCGGGAGCTCGCGCCAAACTTGGTGGAAAAACGGAGAAGGAGGTTGTCGCAGAAAATTTCGCTGATTCCGTCGGCGTCGGCAGCTATAACATTGATCTGCACCCGAGTACGGGCGGCGATAACTACATCGACGTTCCATCATTACCGTTTCAGATTCCCCTCGGCGCATTATTGCCGCAGCGCGTTGAAAATTTAATTCCTGCCTCAAAAAACATCGGCACTACGCACATCACCAACGGCTGTTATCGTTTGCATCCGGTGGAATGGAATATTGGCGAATCAGCAGGCGCGTTGGTCGCTTATGCTTTGCAGAAAAAAATCCTACCTCGTAGTGTGCGCGAAAACAAAACCCGCCTGGCTGATTTCCAGAATCAAATCCGGGCGCAAGGCGTTGAAACCGATTGGCCAAAAGGGCAGTTCTAAAAAACAGGATTTGCAAGATGTCGCGTTTACTCAAGCGACTTGATTCTGCAAATCCTGTAATATTGATTTTGCTTCCCTCCGTAAATTACTACGGCGTGTCAGACTTGGGACTGTCTGGATTGGGATTGGCTGGGGCCTGGTTCGGATCGCCCGGAGCTTTGTATTCCTTCGTTGAGTCCACTTTCTTTTCAGCTCCTGAAGGTTCTTCCACAGTTCCTTCCGCTGTTGTATCCGGTGCCCATTGTTGGACGGTTTTTAGATGTTCCTGCAAGGTGGGTAGTGCATTGTTGGCGAAATCACGAATCTCAGCGTCTTCGGTGTTCGCGGCGGCTTTCTTAAACATGGCGATGTCTTTTTTATGACCCTTGGCCATGTGCATGGCAAACGCTTTGTCGAACTCCGCTCCCGACAGACCGGAGAGATGATCGATCATCTTCTGATGTCTTGGGTCAACTTCGGTCGAAAGCGTGATTCCTTTCTTTGATGCCAATTCTTTTAACTGATCATTCAATTTGGAATGATCGGTCACGAGTTTTTGCGCGAATTCTTTGACGGCGGGGTCTTGCGCTTTCTGGGTCCCAATTTGTCCGAGACTCACTTCAGTCATTCCGTACTGTGCTGTTTCCTTAATAAATCTCTCTTTGTCAAAGACTGCTGTGACCGCGCCCGCAGGCTCATTGATACTCGGAGCAGTATTTCCTGGAGCAGACGGCGGGGATTGCGGGTTCTGATTCGGATTAATTTGACTGTTCTGGGTGGTATCCGGGCTGGTTGGATTGGGTTCCTGTTGTTTTGCGAACAGGGTGCTGACTCCAAGAGTCAGGCCTCCCGCGACGATGACGGTAATAATTTTTTTGTTTTTCATAATAATTGAGTTCTGCGTTTATGTTTATTCGCGGGCGCGAACCCGTGAATCTTCTTTTAGATTACAACGTAGAACTGGAGAATTACCTTTCAATGCGGGTTAAAACGGATTCAAGGGTGGGCAAAACCTTCTCGAAAGTAAGGGCTGAAAAATGTATTACCACCACTGAGCCTCTTCGATTACCGCCAAGCGGGCGCCGGAATTTGTTGCCAAGTGACAAACTCGTCCACGAAGTTAATGACATCGTTTACGATTCCAGTAAAAAACTGTTCTCCCTTTTTTGCCGAGGCCAATTCGGGTTGTCCGACCACGCCGGTTTCGGAAACTTCATCAAACTCGTTTACAAAATAAATCGGCCGCGCGTATTGCATATCGGCTTTTCTAAAAGTGTCGGTGTGTTTCGGCCCGTCACGTTTGGCGAGATGCATTTTCACTCGGTCAGGATGCAGGTGAAGCATGAGCGAGGTTTCCATTTCGCAAGCATGACCGAGTCCGCCGAGTTCCGATTCGCGAACTTTCTCGATTGTCCTCGCGGCAATGGACCAATACGACGCGAAGACAAATTGCACTTGCGGGAACTCGGTTTTCAATTCGCGCAACGCGGCGCGCAGCGGAATGTCGTTTCCACCGTGGCCGTTGAGCAGGAAAACTTTTTTGCCGCCCATACTCGCGATCGAACGGCAAAGTTCCAGGACGAGTTGAATGTAGGGCATCTGGCTGACGCTCAGGGTTCCAGGAAAAAAAAGATGGTGGGTCGAATGTCCGGGCCACAACGTCGGGAGGCAAAGAATTTTTTCAGGACGCTCGCGTTCAACCTGCCTCGAAATTGCTGTCACCAAATCGGTGTCGGTCGTCAGCGGCAAATGGGGTCCGTGTTGTTCAAAGGAACCGAGCGGGAGCACAACGATCTTTGTCTCCACTTGTAATGATTTCACCTCCGGCCAGGTTAGGTTTTCGAGTAACATCAGTCCGGAAATCCTGCCAAAAGCGGCTGGGGTTGCAATGGATTAAACTGCTTGAATTCCGCTTTGCGCACGGCGCGGTTCCGTCTAGGTTGTGCCGATTCATAATATGAAAGTTGATCTCGCTTACGGCCACGGCCAACTGCACCTCGATTTGCCCGACAACCGCACCACGGTGATCGCGCCCTCCCATAATCCCGGGTTGCCGGACGAAAAAACTGCGATCATGGCGGCATTGCAAAATCCAATCGGTTCCAGGCCATTGCGCGAATGGATCAAACGGACTGATAAAATCTGCATCGCATTCACCGACATCACCCGAGCGACGCCGAACGAGAGGATCATCCCCTGGCTGCTCGAATATCTCGCGGAGTTTCCCCGCGAAAATATCACGTTGCTCAATCAACTCGGCACACATCGACCGAACACTAAAGCCGAGTTGGAAAAATTGCTTACGCCGGAAGTCGTGAGGAATTACCGTGTCATCAATCATGAACCTGAAAATCCCGCCGCGTTAAAACAATTTGGAACGACGGGCGACGGAACGCCTGCGCTGATCAATAAGTATTTGGCTGAAGCGGATGTCCGCATCATTACTGGATTTATCGAGCCGCATTTTTTTGCCGGATTCAGTGGTGGCATTAAAAGCGTCATGCCCGGTTGCGCTGGCCTTGAAACGGTGATGAGCAATCATGGCGCAAAAAATATCGGCAACCCGAAATCCACTTTCGGCGTCACCGATGGGAATCCCCTTTGGGAGGAATTGCGCGACATTGCTCTGCGGGTTGGCCCAAGTTTTCTCTTCAACGTCACACTCAACGAACAGCGCCAAATCACTGGTGTTTTTGCGGGGGATATTTTGCAGGCGCATAAAGCAGGTTTTGAATTCGTGCGAAAATCGGCGATGCAAAAAGTCAAAGCCCCGTTTGAAATTGTGGTCACAACGAACAGCGGTCATCCACTCGACCTGAATTTATATCAAGGCGTCAAAGGGATGAGCGCCGGTGCGCGAATATTGTCCGAAAACGGCTTATTGATTCTGGCCTGCGAATGCAGTGAAGGCGTACCAACAAACAGCCCGCTCGATAAACTTCTGCGCAGCGCATCAAGCCCGGAAGAAATTTTGACCATGCTTTCCACGCCGGGTTTTGTTCGCCCCGAACAATGGCAGGCGCAAATCCAAGCGCTCATTCAACGTCGCGCTGAAGTTCTCCTCTACAGTTCATTGCCCGATGAAATTGTGCGCACCGCGTTTCTCAAACCTTGTCATGACATCGGGAAAACCGTTCAGGAAAGATTGGTTAAGCTCGGAAGCCATGCTCGAGTCGCGGTTCTTCCGCAAGGCCCCCTGACGATTCCGTATTTAGCTTAATTCGCCACGCAGCGAAATCCCGTGTGGGACAATCCCGTGTCCGGCGAAGTTTTCATCCGCGCGCTGGGTCGATAGCCGGTGCAATACAATTCGCTGCAAAGATACGAGCCACCGCGCGTCACCCGTTTAGCCGTGCCGGGTTCGTTCGGATCGAAACTGTCATTCGGCCCCGCCGGATTCTTGCCCGGAGTTTTTTCGTAGTAGTCCGGTCGATACCAATCCGCGCACCACTCCCAAACATTTCCAGCCATGTCGAACAAACCGTATCGATTGGATGGATAGGATCTCACCGTAGAAGTCTGGCGAAATCCATCCTCCAGTTTATTTTCGTTGGGAAACTGGCCCTGCCAGATGTTGGCCTGCCACTGGCCGCCGGGCACTTTGTCTTCTCCCCAATTGAACGGCTGTCGATCCAAACCGCCGCGCGATGCATATTCCCATTCGGCTTCCGTGGGCAAGCGTTTGCCTGCCCATCTCGCGTAAGCCACCGCATCGTCCCAGCAGATATGCACAACCGGATGTTTTTCCAATCCTTTGATGTCCGACCCCGGGCCTTGTGGATGACGCCAACTCGCTCCAGCAACATAACTCCACCAGGCAAAATGATTTTCCAACGACACTTCACCGGGCGGCGGCGTAAAAACAACCGATCCCGCAACCAGATTCTCGGCAGGAACACCCGGGAAATCCTTTGCATCCGGTTTGCGTTCCGCAACGGTCACGTAACGCGTCGCCCGGACAAATTTTTCAAACTCCTCGTTGGTCACTTCCGTTTTGTCCATCCAGAAACCGTCCACCGTCACTTCATGGACCGGTTTCTCGTCCTCTTGCCCGCTTTCGGAACCCATCCAAAAAGTCCCGGCCGGAATCCAAACCATGTTGTTAGTGTTCGGTCCCAGGGAAACTTCGTGGCCCAGCGCTCCCGGTTTGTCGAATCGCTTTTTCGCGTCTTTATCTGCCGCCCTCATCGAGAGCATCGTCCCCGCGACGACGCCAACCAAAACAATCGCGGAGATCGCAACAATTTTGCCTGTAGAAATTTGATTGGGGTCTTGTTCTTTTTTCTTACTGCTCATTTTATTGCGGCCTCAGTTTGCGCGAATCATATCCTGACAGTTTGTCTGCAACCAATCCACGTTTGATCAATTCCGTTTCGGGAATTGCGCCCATATCGTGCGTCTCGTCAATCCATTTGTCCAACGCGGCGCGAAGCTCCTTCAACTTTGCAAAATATTTCGCGTCACTGGCGAGATTTTTGATTTCGTGCGGGTCAGCATTGCAATCGTAAAGTTCCTCTTTCGGTTTTGTTGGCGCGAAGAAAAGTTTTTGCACGGCGTTTAATTTTCCTTCCGCGTTCCATTTGCGCCAGACTTGCATCGTCGGCATTTCTTCGCCGTAAGCGATACGCTGAGCGTAGGGCAATTGTGGCTCGAAATTGCGAATGTATTTGAACTGCTTGTCGCGAACGGCACGAATGCGGTCGTAGGTTTCGTCCATGCGGTCGCGCGCGGCGAAAACGTATTTGCGATTGCTGTGGGCAGGAAGAAAGACTGCTCCTTGCATCGGAGGATAATGCTCCCATATGGGTTGAACGATTTTTTTTCCATCCTCAATTCGAGTTACGACTAAATCACCTCCCGGAACTGCCAAGTCCTTTTCACGTTTGCTCCCAGGTTTTGGAATGCGTTGGACGACTTCGGATTTTCCATTTTCGATTTCCTTGAGAACCCAGCCGTTTTCGCCACCTTTACCTTCGAATTGAGGCACCCCCGCCACACTCAACATCGTCGGCGCGAAATCAATGAAACTCACCAAATCATCGCGAACTTCGCCCGCTTTAATTTTTCCCAGCCAACGCACAATCAGCGGCACGTGAATTCCGCTATCGTAAACCCATCGCTTGCTCCGCGGCAAACCGCGACCATGATCGCCAGTGACAATCACCACCGTGTTTGACGCGATACCCCACTTCTCCAACGTGTCCAAAACTTCGCCCATTTTTTTATCGACGGCCGTGACGAGGTCGTAGTAATTCGCCAGGTCGCGGCGCACTTCGGGCGCATCGGGATGATACGGAGGCACGACCATTTTTTTCGGATCGTGAGGTTCATTCGGTTTCAGTTTTTCAGTGAGCTTCGCGACATTATTCACGCCCGCGCGAATTTGACTCTCGTGTGACCAGGTGATGTTAAAGA
>JBKJOA010000016.1:0-4707 GCA_046593365.1 Limisphaerales bacterium | reverse complement strand
CCGTCGCTGTAACAAAGTTCTCCGTCGAGCGCGATGACGACTCCTTCCTGCGCTTTTAACTCAGGAAAATTCGCCCACGGCAATTTGAATTCGACTTCCATTCCAGTCGCGGTGCGGCGCGCGCCTACTTCCACCCCTGTTTTCGGAATCGCTTCGAGAAATCCCGGGCGCAAACAAAATCGCGGCTGAACATTCGTTCCCTTTAATCCACTCCAGTAGCAATGCACCGCTCCGGCGTTTGGCGTTTTCGGCCAATCGTGGCCGCGAAAATTCTCGTTCTGACGAGTGTCGAAATACCATTCCACCGCGTCGCCCTCCCAAAGATGTGCGTCGTCGGCGCTGCTGTGCGGACTACGGTCAAGCGTGCGCAGTCCGGCGTAAAACGCTTCGCCATCCCACATGTAAAAAAATTGCGCGGCGCGATCCTTGATTCCGGGATTCGCATCCTTTTTGTTCGGATTTTCAGGTTGAAAATATTCGACGGGTGTGGCGAACGCATTTTTGAATTCGGAAAGGTCGCCATCGATTTTCATTCCTTTCGGCGCGCGCGTGGCGACACCGCGAACGCCGCTCTGGAGTTTGGATTCGCAAAACGCGTTTTGCGCAACGAACGAGGTTAATACAATGGCAAGGGCGAATCGGAGATTTTTCATAAGGGTTGGTGGCATTTTAATTATTCAAATGCTTCAAGCAATGCCGAATAACAAGCCATTGTTTTTATGTTAGAGCCTGTTTGAAAACTCATTTGGGCTTCAAGCCGACGGCGTTCGGAGTTCCGCCTTCAGGCGGTTTCCGCGCTCTGCCGCCTGAAGGCGGAACTCCAAACCGGGGTTTCCCAAACAGGCCCTAAGGAACGGCACTTAATCAGGACACGGAATTTTTCTCACTCCCGCCTTCTTTTTTGCCGCCAATCTTTTTAGCCATTGCATCTCTCCTTCCCTTAACTTTTCCACTCTGGCTTTCTCCGTGAGATTTCGCAGCCGCGTTTCTTCCGCTTTGGTCATGCTCTCATCATGCCCAAAGCCATCCTCACGCCTGGAAAAATTTGCTTTGTCCGGTTCCGGTTTCGCTGGGTTCTTAACGGTTATGAGGGTGAAGTTTTTCGGTTTCACATTTGTATCCGTGGCGCTGCGTTCGAGGATATATTTTTAAAAATTGAAGAATTCATCATCTCCTTTTGCACCTGCTTGAAACGGTCGCGAGACGCTCTTGATCTTTCCAACTGTCTTTTCCAACCTTCTTTTTGACGGCGGGCCGTGGCGAATTTAGTTTGATCCGCCAGGGTAATTAATTGACGGAGTTTTTGTTCAACAAACTCCGCTCGCTTCATGGCGAATTCCAGCGGGCTTTCAGAGTTTTCTTGATATCGAGATTTTTGAAGCGCGGCGACCTGTTTCTTGAAATCGCTATAAGTCATGAATATTTTCCCGCCTCCCTTCCTGAAGATAAAGCGCCCTGGCTTTTCTTCAAAAGATTGCGCACTCGCGTTTCTTCCGCTTTGGTCATGACCCATCTTTGCGTTACTTCATGGTTAATCTCTAGAGAAAGATTGAAATTAATTTCAGTCGCCCGGCCAGGTTCAAGGAACAAAACGCCCACTCTGTTTGTTGTCCACTCGCTTCCGTCTGCGCTTTCTTGAAATTTAAATCCGGCAAATAGTCTGGATGCTCGGCGCGTTGTTTGTGCGGGAGCAAAAAAACGGGCGTTTAAATTTGAAGGAACTCAATCTCTTCTCTACAACATTTCTTGTGTTCGGAAAACTTTTAGGGCCAGAGATTCAAATCCTGATTCAGGAGCGCAATTTCGCCGCGCTCAAAGAAATTTTCGCCGAATGGCCTCCAGCCGACATGGCCGAATTGATTGCCGATTTGCCCCCCGACGAGCAGGTGATTGTTTTCCGCATCCTGCCGCACGACCTCGCGGCCAGCGCGTTTGAATATTTAAAGCGCGAAGATCAAGAGCGGCTTTTGCAAGGGATGGGCAAAGAGGAAGTGGTCAAGATTATCAACGAGATGTCGCCCGACGACCGCACGGCGCTGCTCGAAGAATTACCTGCTACCGCCGTCACGCAACTTCTGCAACTCCTCAGCCCTGAGGAACGCGCCAAAGCCAAGAACCTCCTCGGCTATCCCGAAAGAAGTGTGGGCCGTTTGATGACACCTGAGTTTATCACCGTCAAGGATGACCAGACCGTGCAACAGGTACTCGACCACATCCGGCACTTCGGCAAAGATTCCGAAACTATCAACGTCCTCTATGTCCTCGACGAACAAGGCAAGCTCATCGCTGACGTTCGCATCCGTGAGTTTCTCCTCAAGCCTTTAACCGCGAAAGTTTCCGACCTGCGCGATCACACTTTTGTCTCCTTGCGCGCGAGCGATTCGGAAGCGGAAGCGATCAAAGATTTCCGCAAATATGACCGCACCGTTCTGCCGGTGGTGGATTTGGAAGGAAAACTTGTTGGCATCGTCACGGTCGATGACGTCCTCGACGTGGTGGAACGTGAAGCCACCTCCGACATGCAAAAACTCGGCGGCACACAGTCCTTCGACCAACCGTATCTTAACGTGCGTCTCCCGCAAATGATTCGCAAGCGCGCACCGTGGCTGGTCATTTTGTTTCTTGGTGAAATGTTGACGGCTACGGCAATGGCCTTCTTCGAAGGTGAAATTGCCAAAGCCGTGGTGCTGGCTCTGTTTGTACCGCTGATTATTTCCAGTGGAGGCAATTCCGGTTCGCAAGCCACGACATTGATTATCCGTGCGATGGCACTGGGCGAACTTAAGGTGTCCGATTGGTGGCAGGTGATGCAACGTGAAGTTTTTTCCGGCCTCGCGCTCGGGCTGATGCTGGGCAGCATCGGTTTCTTGCGCATTGCCGTATGGTCGATGTTTTCCAACATCTACGGCCCGCACTGGCCGCTGATTGGTTTGACCATTTTTGTTACGCTGATCGGCGTGGTGATGTGGGGAACGCTTTCCGGTTCGATGCTGCCTTTTATTTTGCGACGTTGTGGGTTCGATCCGGCGGCGGCCTCCGCGCCCTTTGTCGCAACGCTCGTGGATGTGACCGGTCTGGTAATTTATTTCACGGCAGCGTTCTTTATATTGCGTGGCACGTTGCTCTGATTAAACTGCAGGAAGCAAACCCATCACAACAATGTCTTCTGCTCGCCAGTCGCTTCGGTCTTGGCTTTCTTGAAATTTAAATCCGGCAAATAGTCGGGATGCTCGGCGCGTTGTTTGCCAGAAAGCAATCCGTCTATCGTCAGCAGTTGCACGCGGGGAAATTTCTTACCGCTCGGGTTGGTGTAAAGTCCGGCGGAGGCGGCGTCCTTCACCATGCTAGGCGCGGGCGGTTCCAAGGATGAAAATGGCGATCTCCGCTTTCTCCCGTTCGCGCACATGATTGAGAGCGCGCACGTCATCCGCTTTCAACCCGCCATGACTTCGTTCCGCTTCAGTTCTTAAAAGTTATTTCCTCATCGTTGTTTCGGGGTTCAAAGAGCAGCTCCACGTCGGGCGCGGAGAGTTTTTTGATGGGTTTATCCACGGTGGCCAGCGTGCCGCCGATGATGCCGTAACTGCGAACTTCCGTGGTGTTCTCCGGCGCGATGGCCACTGCAATCGTTTCTTTGTGGACGTCTAATCCAATATAATGCACTGTTTTTTCATGGGTGTTTGTTTTCTTTCTGAGGTTATGATGGCTTCATTGTTTTACCGACGGACCTCTAACATTCCGGCTCTACTTCGCTCGCGCGAAGCAACCCGCGTTATACAGAATCCAAACGCTCTCTTAAACCTTTCGTTCAGCCATAGGGTCTAGGCCACTTCGCACGCCATGAAAACATTCATCATTTTTCTTCTATCGTGTGTGTCGGTTCTCGGTGCGGACAGCGACATTCATCTCATCACCACCGTTCGCACCAATGAGTCCGGCAGGGTGTCCACCAAGGAAGTATTCACACGAGATGGCCAGACCAACCTCGTGCGCAGCACCGCGACCAAAGCCGGGGTTGTCCAGATTCGGATTCACCGGTTTTACCACGGCGGCGCGTTGGTCGGTGACTTTGTCGCCATGCCAGATTCGGCGGGTTTCACGACCGAGGCTGGCACTCCATATTCAGTGAGCGTCGAGTTCGATACCATCCGCAATCCGAAGTCGGCAGTTATTGGCACGAAGGACGGCGTAGTGCTTGATGCTTTTAGTTGCACCAACGGCATTTTCTCGCCGGTTGAGCGTTCGGTCCTTCGGAAGGCCAATGCCATAGGCGCGGACATGAAGCAGTTGTTCGACCCTGAGCATGTTCGCAAGAGCACGCCTGAGGGTTTTGTCCGCGAGGCAGAGCAGTTGATTGAGAAGCACAAAAAGAAGTGAGAGATGATGACGACGTGGGCTAACCAAGCGCGAGTTCGTGTGAAAACTCCTTCACGCAATGACGTGTCAAAAAACCGACGCCCACATTTGAGTTATAGGACGTTTTCACAATATGGTTAAGGTGTTTCGAACCTCTTTTTCATTGTTCACAATAAACAATTTTCAGTTTTCACGAGGGCTCGCGCTCGATCCAACAGCCGTGAGCGTTTCGGTTTTTATGCCGTCTGATTTTATTACGTTCCCTTCGTTTCTTGACCGCGCTGTCCCGGCTGTGGGTCAGTTCCGTTAGGCGATAGAACACACTTTATGAAAAAACGACCCACCTCCGTA
>JBKJOA010000219.1:0-3180 GCA_046593365.1 Limisphaerales bacterium | reverse complement strand
CGTTAACGGCGTGGATTTTCGGACGACGCAGTTGCGGAAATTTCGCGATCAGGCTCGCGCGATGGCGATTCGTGCCGCGAAAGAAAAAGCTCAAGCACTCGTTTCCGAACTCGGTGTAAAGCTCGGCAAACCTTACAACATCAGCGCGACAGACAATTCATGGTTTGGCTACAACGGAAACAGAAATTCCTCTTTCAATAACCAGAGTCAAAACAGCGTCGCCAGTGCCAGCGTGCCTTCGGATGACTCCGAAGAGTCCTTTTCCGGCGGTCAAATCAGCGTATCCGCCAACGTTAGCGTCTCATTCCTGATTGAATGAGCTTTGGCCGGACACCATCCGTCGCTCGACGGGATCGTTCAATCGAAATGGTAATTTACAAATTTTTTACAATCCTTTTACGGCGCAATGACATCGTGTGGCTCAACCTGATTTAAATTCTTCCCATGAAAACATTTTCATCTTTGCAAAATATTCTTCGGAAAATTTCGCGTCCGAAGATTTTCCTTCTGACGATGATAGCAGTCGCGACAGCGGCGGGTTTTGGTTTTGCTGGCTCGAAAGAAACTTCCGGCGACGAATATGTCGCGCATGAATGGGGCACTTTTACTTCCGTCCAAGCCTCCGACGGCGTGTTGCTCAACTGGCAGGCGGTCGCTCCCGTAGAACTTCCCGGTTTCGTTTATAATTGGGCGCGACCGGGATTGAACCGGGTTGCAGTTCCCGATTTCAGTAAAAGTTTCCTGATGGCGTTGCAACGAATGGAAACGCCTGTCATTTATTTTTACGGCGACGAAGCCCAAAAGGTTGATGTTACCGTCAGATTTCCCAAAGGCAAAATCACGGAATGGTATCCGCAAGCCAAAGACATCGGCCCCTCTTTGCCACGGCTCGCGACAAATCAATCGTCGAAAACATTTTTGGCGGGCTACGGCGGCGCGCCATCGACTAATGGAACGAAGGAAAGCTTGATTCGTTGGAATCTGGATATTCTTCCGTCCCGACAAACTTCTCCGGTCACTTTGCCAGTGGAGAAATCGGGCAATCATTACTTTGCGGCGCGAGAAACGGATGCCGCAATTCTGCGCGTCAATCCAACTGAGTCTGACCCACTCCCCACCGAGTATGAGAAATATCTATTTTATCGCGGGGTAGGAAATTTTGGCACGCCTTTGAAAGTGACGATGAGCGCGAGTGGCGAAATTACTTTGGCCAACACCAGCAAGGAAACTTTGAAACACCTTTTCATTCTTGGAGTGGATGATGGTGCGGGAAAGTTTGTCCACGTTGCAAAAATTCCGGCAGGTGAACAAAAGACGCTGCGCCTTGATGTGCAAAAACAAAAAGTGCCTTTGCAAAAACTGGTGCCGGATCTGAGTGCGGCTCTGGCGAAGGCATTAACCTGCCAGGGTTTATATCAGCGTGAATCCGACGCGATGGTGAAGACCTGGAAAGACTCATGGTTTCAAGAGGAAGGATTGCGCGTGCTGTATGTTTTGCCGAGAGCGTGGACCGACCAAACGTTGCCCATCGATTTCACGCCTGCGCCTCGCGATCTCGTTCGGGTCATGGTCGGCCGCGCCGAACTGATCACGCCAGATTTGGAAAATAAATTAGTCGATCAATTGACCCGCGCAAAAGCGGGCGATACCGACTCCTTGGCGGACGCGAAAATCCTTTTGAAAAAATACGGGCGCTTTGCCACGCCAGTTTTCCACCGCGTTATGGCCAAGGTGGATCCAAAGTGGGAAGACAAAGTTCTAGTCGCGCTGCTTTCTGAAACCACGCGCGCCAATTGAAACCGAACTCGACGCCGTGACCGAAAATTCAGACAATCTGGAACGCAACGATGAAGAAGCTCGCGCTTATTTTTGTCATCGCCGTGCTGGCACCAAGTCTGGTGCTGGCGTGGCTGGCCTTTCGTTCGTTGCGTGACCAGCAATTTATTCTCGAACGCCAGCAGTCACTTCTTTACCAGGGCATCGCGGATTCACTCGCGCGCGAGGCGCAGGATTTTCTCGCCAGCGAGCAACAACAATTTGCCGATTACGTGGAGGGCTTGTTACGCCGGAAGTCTTTTGAGGAAATTACTCCGGCATTTGATTCTGAGACGCGAACCAAATGGCCTCTGGCGCAAGTCGGGTTTGTCGTCACGTTGCGTGGCGAAATTCTCGCGCCGTCACCCAGCAGCAGTCGGGAAGCGCGCATGTTCTGTTTGGTCAATGACAGCTTTCTCGGCAATCGCGCTCCTGCGGAAGTTTATTGGAACAGTACAAAAGGGCAGAATTTTTCCGCGGCAAATCAATCCACTAATCTTGTCGCCGATCAAGGCGGGAAAAAGCAATCGATGAAAGAGTCGCCAGTGCGAACCGTGATTCCGCAACAGGCCAGTCAAAACTCACAACAGATTCCCGTTCCACAAAACCTGCAACAGCAGTATTCCAAAATTGCTCCCACGGAAACGGAGTTCCGCCAACTCATCGGCGATGCCCGCGAAGGAATGGTGGCGCGGTTTTTGGAAAACAAACTCAACCTTTTGCTGTGGTATCGGCCAACGCTTCGGTCAAATGTAGTTTTTGGAGCGCAGATCGACATCCGGCGGCTTACGGAAAATTTGCAAAAGCTGCTGGTGATGGAGGGGGCATTGCGTAATGAAATTTGTGTGGCGTTGCTCGATGACTCGGCCAAGCCCGCCGCAAAATCTCACGCGGATTTCACGGCGAATTGGAAAAGGCCATTCGTGGCGACGGAAATCGGGGAGGAATTGCCGCATTGGGAATTTGCAGTCTATCTGTTGAATCCCGACAAACTGAGTCAAACGGCGCAAACGCTTCGGCTGACCTTGAGTTTGCTAATTGCAGTGTTGTTGCTGGCGATCGGTTTTGGCGGCTGGATCATCGTCGCTGATATCAAACGGCAACTCGCGTTAGCCCGGCAAAAAACGGATTTCGTCAGCAATGTTTCGCATGAACTGAAAACGCCGCTCACGTCCATCCGTATGTTTTCCGAATTGCTCGCCGAAGGACGCGTCAGCGATCCGGCCAAACAAAAATCCTATTTGCAAATCATCAGCGCGGAGGCGTCGCGGTTGACCCGATTGATTAATAACGTGCTCGATTTCGCGCGCGCCGAACGTGACGAAAAGAAATATTCTTTCCAGAAGTGCGACCTGGTGGAAATCG
>JBKJOA010000157.1:0-3714 GCA_046593365.1 Limisphaerales bacterium | reverse complement strand
GGCGCCGCGAATTAAATATTGCACGGCGCGAGGGCCGGCGCCCCACGTCACCCATTTTTTAATCCACTCATGCGCGTCGTCGGAACGCGGGCGCGTCATGCGAACCAGATCCACAGCGGTGTCGTAAATGTGATCGGGCACGGGGACACGTTGAACGACTTCCTGAAAACTTAAAATCTGTTCGCCGGTGATGATGTGCTTCAACGGAGCGGGCAACGCGCCGGTGGTTTCGCGGGCGATGCGGCGTTCCTGTTCAAGACTCGGATATTCGAGATTGATCAGGAACATGAAGCGGTCGAGTTGCGCTTCGGGCAACGGGTACGTTCCTTCCTGCTCGATGGGATTTTGCGTCGCGAGAACGAAAAACGGCGATGGCAACGGAAACATTCTTCCCGCAACGGTGACGCGATGTTCCTGCATGGCTTCGAGGAGTGCGGACTGAGTTTTCGGCGGCGTGCGATTGATTTCGTCGGCGAGAATAATATTCGCGAACACGGGGCCTTTCGTGAAAACAAAGGCGCGTTGTCCCGGCTTATCAGTCTCCTGCAAAATATCGGTGCCGGTGATGTCGGACGGCATGAGGTCGGGCGTGAATTGAATGCGGCTGAAGTCAAGCGACATCACTTGCGAAAGCGAATTGACGATCAGCGTTTTCGCGAGACCCGGAACGCCCATGAGCAATCCATGGCCGCGCGCCAAAATGCAAATCATCACAAGCTCCACAACGAGATCCTGGCCGATGATGACCTTGGAAATCTCCGCGCGAATTTCCTGATAAACTGTGCGCAACGCGTCAATGGCGGCGACGTCGTTGGCGGAAGTTGGGTTGGGTTGTTCAGACATAGTTCAAAGATTTTGCCACAGCGATGGAGTGGCGTCGAATAAGATCAATTTTCGGCAGGAACGTTCATTTTAAATTTAGGAATTCGCGTCAAAACTTTTTGTCCATTTGCATCGACGCCGATGTAACTTCCTTCGGCGACGGCACTATTCGTGTCGAGAAGATGGAAGGAGTTGTAGCTAAATTTTTCGCCCGGTTCGATGGTGGGATGTTCGCCGACGACTCCATCGCCTTCGACCGCAGTGATTTCGCCACGAGTATTTGTGACAACCCATTTGCGTCCATGAATCGTCACGGGGATTTCAGTGCCGTTATGGATGCTGATAAAATAAGCGAAGCAATGCGGGCGATCCAACGGCGTATCTATATCAGATCGATAAACGACGCGATCAACGGTCACGGTTAAATTTTCCGGTTCAAAAAAGTCAGCGCTCACGGCGGGAACTTAAACTTGGTTAGAGAGGATTAACAGAATTAACAAAATTAGGGAAAATGAGAAAACCGGATTCTCGCGACGGCAGCGAAGGTTGCGAAGGTCAGTCGCGAAGGAAAAACTTGTCTGCCTTCGCCGCCTTCGTCCGAACCTTCGTCGGCTTCGCGCGAATTCTTTTCCTAAGTTCCAAGTTTTTTATTCTGTCTAAATTACTGCTACTGATTTCGTTCATCCGTTTCCCTAAAATTTTTTGGGGTTCTCATCTTCGTTACGGGTGCTAAGTTCGCGCTGATGATTTTGACATCGGCAGAACTTGACAGCCTCGTTCACGTTCAACATCGCTCGCCACACACGTTGCTTGGGATGCATCCGCTTGGCGATGGCTCGGGCGTCGTGGCACGAGCGTTTCTTCCCGGGGCGGCGGAAGTCGAAATTTCTCCCACGCACGAAAAGAAAAAACCGAAGATCAAGCTGAAGAAAGTCCACGACTCAGGAATCTTCGAAGGCGTCAGCAAAGATGGAAATAAAGTGTTTGCTTACGATCTTTGCGTGAACAATCACGACGGCACCAAGTGGCAAACGCGCGATCCGTATTCTTTTCTCCCGACGCTCGGCGAACAGGATTTATATTTGTTCGCTGCGGGCGATGAACGGCGCATCTACGAAAAACTCGGCGCGCACATTCGCCAAATCGATGGGGTATGGGGAACAAGTTTTGCGGTTTGGGCGCCGAATGCGCAGCGCGTCAGTGTCGTCGGCGATTTCAATCAATGGGATGGACGCCAGCATTCCATGCGTTCTCTCGGTGCGAGTGGTGTTTGGGAAATCTTTTTGCCTGGCGTCGGTGAAGGCGCGCATTACAAATACGAAATCAAAAACATTCACGGCGCGATTGTTCTGAAAACCGATCCCTATGGGTTCTTTTTTGAAGCTGCACCAAAGAACGCCTCCATCGTTTGGGACATCGACAAAAATAAATGGAGCGACAACGCGTGGTTGAACAAACGGCGCGATGCAAATCCGTTTCGTTCGCCGATGAGCATTTACGAAGTTCACCTCGGCTCGTGGCAAAAGAAAAACGCGTTCGAGTCATTTAGCTACCGCGAACTTGCCGGACCGCTCGTCGATTACCTGCGCAAAATGAATTTTACGCACGTCGAATTCATGCCCGTTTCAGAACACGCTTTTTATCCGAGCTGGGGTTATCAAGTGACCGGATTTTATTCTCCCACGAGCCGCTTCGGAACGCCCGATGATTTTCAATTTCTGGTCAACGCGCTGCACGAAGCGGGCATCGGCGTTTTCATTGATTGGGTTCCCGCGCATTTTCCGCGTGACGAATGGGCGCTCGCGAAATTCGACGGGACCGCGCTTTACGAACACGAAGATCCGCGTCAAGGCTCGCATCAGGATTGGGGCACGCTGATTTTTAATTTCGGGCGCAACGAAGTGAAAAACTTTCTCTCTGCCAACGCGCTTTTCTGGTGCGACAAATTTCACATCGATGGGCTGCGCGTGGATGCCGTCGCGTCGATGCTCTATCTCGATTACTCGCGTCAACCGGGAGAATGGGTTCCGAATAAATATGGCGGTCGCGAAAATATCGAAGCCGTCGAATTTCTCCGTCACGCAAATCATCTCGTTCATACCGAACATCCCGGCGCGATCACCATTGCCGAAGAATCGACCGCCTGGCCGCAAGTCACTCGACCGCCTTACATCGGTGGGCTCGGTTTCACGTTCAAATGGAACATGGGCTGGATGCACGACACGTTGAAATATTTCAGCCACGATCCCATTCACCGAAAATATCATCAGAACGATCTCACGTTCGCGATGCTCTATCATCACAACGAAAATTTTATCCTACCGATTTCCCACGACGAAATTGTTCACGGCAAAGGTTCGCTGATCGGTAAAATGCCCGGTGACGACTGGCAAAAATTCGCGAACCTCCGCGCGCTGCTCGCTTATCAATGGCTTTTTCCCGGCAAACAACTTCTGATGATGGGCAGCGAATTCGGGCAGGGCGCCGAGTGGAACGAAAATAAATCGCTCGATTGGTGGCTGCTCGACCAAGGCCCGTTTCATCGCGGCACGCAACGTTTCGTCGAAGATTTAAATAAATTTTATCGCAACGAACCCGCGCTCTGGGATGGCGATTTTGATCTCGCCGGATTTTATTGGATTGATGCAGGCGATTCCGACAACAGCATCCTTTCATTCGTTCGCCAAAACAGCGATTGCACGCGGCAAGTCGCCGTCGTCCTGAATCTCACTCCGGTTTTGCGAACGAACTACCGCGTGGGCCTGCCGAAATCCGGTTTCTGGAAAGAAGTTGTGAACACCGACGCGGGGATTTACGCCGGAAGCAATCAAGGAAATCTCGGCGGCGTCACCGCGCAGGAACACAAATGGCACAACCAGGAATTCTCAGCCG
>JBKJOA010000008.1:0-3158 GCA_046593365.1 Limisphaerales bacterium | reverse complement strand
CACAGCCAGAAGAACGATGGGGGTGACAAGTGAGCCGCGCATGGCTAGAAAGCGGGGCGGCTGTTGGCTCCAGCGCGTGGTTAGCCCTCCAACCACCTCCGAGGTGGAGCAATGACGCAAGAAACGGGCTTGGCTGCGGTTTCATTTTATGGTTACAGAAAGTGCGACGGGCGGCAGCAAGTAAACCGGCCTGCCATTGGTGCTCTACAAAAGCCCGTTGGTTAGCGTGGTTCCCGGGCCGCCGTGCAAGTCACTGGTGAGAACAGGACGTTTAACGCGTCTTTGTTCATCCCGATTAAGAGACTGCTCACTTGCTCCAACACGCCTGGGGCTGCTCGCCCGTCACTTACATTCAACGAAAGGAACCTTATGCCCGCCCGCAAAAAAGTGACAGCAAAAATCAACACCCAACTGCCTGCCCTGCATCCCCACGCTGGCGGCATCGACATCGGCGCCACCCAAATCCAAGTCGCCGTCCCGCTGGATGCCGATCTCAAGCCCGTCCGCACCTTCACCACCTTCACGGATGATCTCATCGCCATCCGTGACTGGCTCCTCCGTTGTGGTGTCAAAACCGTCGCCATGGAATCGACCAGCGTTTATTGGATTCCGCTCTTCCAGATCCTGGAAGCCGCCCAGATCGAAGTCTGCCTGGTCAACGCCCGCCATGCCAAAAATGTCCCCGGCAAAAAGACCGACATCTCCGATTGCCAATGGCTGCAATACCTTCACTCCGTCGGCCTTTTGCGTGCCAGTTTCCGTCCGCCCGAAGACATCTGCGCGGTGCGCTCGCTTTTGCGCCATCGCAACACGCTCGTCCGTTACGCTTCCGACCATGTGCGCCACCTGCACAAGGCGCTCACGCAGATGAATCTGCAAATTCAACACGTCATCAGCGACCTGACCGGCGTCACTGGTTTGCAAATCCTCGAAGCCATTCTTACCGGAGAACGCGACGCGCAAAAGCTCGCCGCCTTGAAAGACCATCGCATCAAAGCTTCCCGCGACACCATCGCCCGCAGCCTGCAAGGCGACTGGCGCGCCGAACATCTCTTCGTCCTGCAACAGGCGCTGGATACCTGGAAGCATTACCAACATCTCATCGCCCAATGTGACCAGCAGATCCAACGCGACCTCGGCCACTTTGAAAGCAAACCCGCCGCGCACCCGTTGCCTCCCGCCACCACTTCCCACAAAAAGCCGCAGCGCAACGAACCGAGGTTCGACGCCCGCGCCGAGTTGCACCGGCTCTGCGGCGTGGACCTGACCCAGGTGCCCGGCGTGCAGGTCAACACCGCGCTGGTCCTGTTCACGGAGTTGGGACCCGACTTTGTGCAACGCTTTGCCACCGCCAAACATTTCGGGTCGTGGCTGGGGTTGTGTCCGGACAACCGCATCACCGGCGGCAAAATCCTGAGCAGCAAAACCCGCGAGGTCAAAAGCCGGAGCGCGGAAGCGTTGCGCCTGGCCGCGCAAAGTTTATGGCGCGCCAAAAATTATCTGGGCGACTGTTTCCGCAGATGGAAAGCGAGGTTGGGCACCGCCAAAGCCATCACCGCCATGGCGCACAAGCTGGCGCGCATTATCTGGCACATGATCAAGTTCAACGAGCCCTACGACCCCACGGTGTGGGCGGCTGCCGAAGAAAAACTGCGGAAGAAAAAACTCCAACGTCTCGAACAAACCGCCACCACCCTCGGCTATCAACTCATATGCGCCCCAACGACTTGACCGCCTAGTTTCTTAAGAGCTTCCAACCACCCTTGGTGGACTCTGACGCAAGAGAAACATTTGCTCTTGGCGCGCGCGCCGCGTTTTGGTTGATTTGAGCGCGAACCGGAAGGGAAGCTGTAAGACGGCCTGCCACTGGTGCTTCATTGAAGCCCGTTCAAGAGCCTGTCTCCGCATGCGCCGACTCTGACCATGGTGGGCATTGGCGATCCTCAGGACGCCATCTGCACCCCGATTACGAGACTGAACACTTGCGTTTGACCGTGCGGCCCGACTCCGGTTCCTCAACTTTAAAACCAATCCAGACCGCGTGGTTTTTACAGGAAAATCCCGCCGGTCTTTTTGTGTTGTCCACCCGCGTCCAATTGAAAAACTTCACGCTGATAATCCCCAATAAAGACAAGCTTTTCCGTTCCGCCATGTTTCTTACGAGGCGTTGCGGCTTGGTTCGTTGGAGTCATCGCAAAATCATTTTTGCTTGCTGAGCGACTCCAAGGCGAGACCCCATGCACCCGGCGGAATCGGCATACTCTCGCGGCGGGACTTCGCGCTGACCAGACGGACCACCGAGCTATACGCGGCGACGACACCTGCGTCCGGCGGCAGCGACGCCAGCCGTGGGGCCATCACAATGCGGGAAAGTGTATCCAGCACCGTCTCGGGATGCGCGACGCCTTGCCTGACAATCTCCGCGTTGCGGACGCGCAAGCCGAGCACGAGCGCTTCGCGGGCGCGGGGTAAATCCGCATCGTCATCCGGCAAGACGGCGACTAACGACGCCAAGCCGCGCAGCAGGATGTAGTGATAAACGAGGCGGGCGTTGTGCCGGTCGTTCCACCGCCCGCGATACGGCCCCTCCGTGAGCTGGCCCGGATAAATTCCCAGTCGCGCCTTTTCTTTTGCGGCGGCGAGATATTTGTGCTCGCCGGTGACACGGAACATTTCTGCGAGCAGGAAAACAGCGAAGCTGTTGTAATTCCAATTCCTCACCGCCGGTTCAGCCGCAGCCCAATCTGCCGCCGCGCGGGCGGAGCGAAGGTATTTCTCATCATGAGTTGCCTCGTAGCATCGCAGCACGGCCACACCTGCGAGACCGTTGTCGAACTGCAAGTCCCCGTTGCCATCGTCGGTGATAAACCAGCCGTTCTGAAGCACCTCGCCCAGCCGTCCCTGCGCAGTTGCCTTGGCGATCCTTCGCCCCGCGAGCTCGCCTGAGCGGCCACCCTTGCCGCGCATAGCCGGGTAGGGAAAACAACCGTGCCCGCCCTGCTCCTGCGCCCAGACCAGGAAATCCGCCGCCTCGCGTGCGACTTTTAGCAGGCGGTCGGGGTGCTCGCAGCCCGCCCGCTGTGCTGCCAGACAGCCCTCGACCACGGAGGCAACCATGCGCAGCGGGTAAGGCATATCTTGAGCCTTGGGGCGCTGCG
>JBKJOA010000347.1:0-2761 GCA_046593365.1 Limisphaerales bacterium | reverse complement strand
GACCAATCCGGCGAACGCTTTTGCGCGCGGCGAAATTCCCGGCAGCGAACGCGTCCTTTGCCTCAACGAAGCGGACGGAAAAATTCTTTGGCAACACGAGTATGATTGCGCTTACACGGTGAGTTATGCGTCCGGCCCACGCGCCACACCGACGGTTGCCGACGGGAAAGTTTATACACTCGGCGCGGAGGGAAATCTCGTTTGCCTTGATGCGATCAAGGGCCAGTTGCTTTGGTCGCACGATTTCAAAAAAGATTTCGGCGTCAAAACTCCGACGTGGGGTTTCGCCGGTCATCCGCTGATTGACGGAAAGAAATTGATTTGTCTCGCGGGCGGCGACGGCAGCGTGGTGGTAGCGTTCGATAAGGATTCGGGCAAGGAACTTTGGCGCGCGCTCAGCGCCAAGGAACCGGGTTACGCGCCGCCGATGATTTATGAGTTCGCGGGCAAACGGCAACTCATCCTCTGGCATCCCGAGGCGGTGAACTCGCTCGATCCCGAGACGGGCAAAATTTTCTGGACTTATCCACTCACGCGAGCGGTGCAGTCGGGCATGACGATTCCCACGCCGCGCAAAGTGGGTGACAAATTATTTCTCACTTCGTTTTACAACGGGTCATTGATGTTGCGCGTGGATTCCGACAAACCGTCGCTGGTCTGGGCGAGCCAAAAGGTGAGCGAGAAAGATACAGACGGTTTGCACAGCGTCTTTGCCACGCCGCTCATCGAGAACGGATATATTTATGGCCCGTGCAGCTACGGCCAATTCCGTTGCCTGAAAGCCGACACCGGCGAGCGCATTTGGGAAACCTTCGAGCCGACCACCGGAAAATCCGAGCGTTGGGGCAACGCATTCATCGTGAAAAATGGCGACCGCAGTTTTCTCTTCAACGAAAAGGGTGACCTCATCATCGCAAAACTCAGCCCGGAAAAATACGAAGAGATCAGCCGCGCGCACCTGATTGATCCAACGGACCGCGATCCCGGTCGGCTCGTGGCATGGTCGCATCCCGCGTTTGCGAACAAATCGGTCTATGCACGCAACGATAAGGAAATCGTGTGCGCGTCGTTAGCAGCAAGCGGAAAATGAACTTCAGGTTTCGACGGCAGATGGAATTGCTCCGCACCAAGGGTCGATTCTGATTTCGTCGGCGGGAAGTCCTTTGTCGGCGGTGAATTTTCGCCAAAGCCACGCAGCGACTACGGAGTTGCGCGCATGGATTAACGCAGCCGCTTTTTTATCCATCAGTTGCGGAAAGATAGAGGGTTCGTCGTCGGATTTTTGAGGGGCTTCTGGAGCGGCGTGACGAATTTCGCCCGTTCGGAGATTGATTGTCTCATGCTGATGCGAGCCAGCCGCGCGCGGGCCGGGTGGGATCAACACGCTGAGGAGAAAGAAAAAAAGTTTATCCGATGACCAATTTAGATCTGAGCGAATCTCTTCTGGCAATTCACGTCGGAGAGATTCCAGGTCAGCAGGAAGCTTGTCCGCAGGAACGATCTGATTCACATCCGCCCAGTAACCTTGTTCGAAATCAACCAAGTCTGAGGAGGTCAAGCTCGCGTCAGCGATTTGGGAAATTTGCGGCCAGTCAACTGGCTCATGTCCGTGTTCGGTGAAGAGTTGATTGACGAGCGGAGCCATGACGATCCGTTTGATTTCCAAATGAATCGGATTGCCGTCAGCCGGCTCGGAATGCAACCACGCCTCAAATTGCTTTTGCGCTTCGGCAGGATTATCTCCGTAAACAACCAGGCTCGCGCACGAATCCCACGTCTCCAGACGGTTAGCGTTCTGGTCTGGTGCGGCGCGCAATTGGGATTGAAGGGTGCCCGCAGTAAAGAAGTATGCGTTCATTTTTTGTAATTGCCGCGTTTATTGAATCACGAATCAAACGATCAATGCGATACGATTTGGCTTGGGAAGAAGCGGGGCAACGCGCCTCTAACCCTCCTGCGAAATCGCGATGAGCTTCAGATCCTCGACAAAGTTTTGTAACATCTCGGCAGCCTGCGTCGCGTCGGGTTGGCGCAGCAAGGCGGAAGGGTGAATTGTGACCAGTGTGCGGCCGAAACGTGAGTCGAGAATTTGTCCTCGCTGCTCCATCACCCCGATCGTCGCATCGAACAGGGCGCGGGCGGCGGTGGCGCCGAGAGCTACGATGAGGGGCGGATTCACCAAGTCCAGCTCCGCCGCCAGCCAGGGACGACACGCGGCGATTTCCCGCGCGTTCGGCGTCTTGTGAATGCGACGTTTGCCGCGCGACTCCCATTTGAAATGTTTCACGGCGTTTGTCACGTAAATTTGAGACCGATCGACGCCAGCTTGAGCAAGCGCACGATCAAGCAATTGGCCCGCTGGACCGACAAATGCCCGGCCTGCGCGATCTTCGGCGTCGCCTGGTTGTTCGCCGACGAGCACGACCCGCGCACTTAGCGGACCTTCGCCAAACACGGTGCAGGTCGCATTTTTCCAGAGTGGGCAGGCGCGACAGGTAGAGGCGGCATCGCGAAGAATGTTCCAATCTGGAGTCAGCGGCGGACGGGCCAGGCCGTAATCGTTCTCACGCACGAGATGAAAGTCGCTCTGTTCGATCATCGATCTGACGCGATGTGGAGCGCGGGCGAGAAGCGGCGCGATGACTTTATAGCAATTAACAATAATATTGGCACATATTGGCGATAAAGAGAAATGGGTTGAAAGCGGTGGGCAGGTCTTTGCGGAGGCGGGTTTTGAAGGCGGCCCAGAGATGTTCGATGG
>JBKJOA010000290.1:0-4922 GCA_046593365.1 Limisphaerales bacterium | reverse complement strand
TCCGCGTTTTATCAAAGAGAAAAACGATTCAGCGCAGTTCACTCCGGAAGTTGTGCCATCCTCATTGTCCCGAGCGTATTTCTGCTTTGAATGGTTCACAAGGTCATGCCGTCCCCCCAGGCAGGGCTGACGCATATCAATTTGTCAGGACGAGTTTGAGGTAAGCGGGGTCGATGGCGGCGCGGAGGGCAGGAAGAGTTTCACGGACGTGCCACCGATGTAGAAGTCGTTCATCGGCGGCAAAGTAAAGAGATCAGCCCTGAATCAGCCCTTCACGATTGACACAAAGCGGGTTATCCATTCGTTCTCCGCTCAATGTAATTTCGGACTGCATCAGAGTTTTGTTTCCAATTGCAGCACCGCCTTTTGCTTGAATCAAGTTGTCCATGCGGCCAATAATCTCAGCGTGCAATTCGATGACTTCGCCGGGCCTCGCTGTGCCGAGGATTTTCACGCCGCGAATCGCCGTGAGTTTTAAATTTTTTAATGGCGGAATTTGCGGATCGCTTTGCGCAATGACTCCAGCCAATTGCGCAACGGCTTCCACCAACAGAACACCGGGGAAAAGGGGCTGTCCGGGAAAATGTCCGCGCAAAAATTCTTCCGTGCCGCGAACTTTGTAAATTCCTGACCCGGATTTTCCGGGATCGAGAGCGGTCAGTTGATCAACGAAACGAAATTCCGGCCCGTGCGGCAACCGTTGCAAAGCCGCTCGTAAAGAATTAGTCACAGATTGATTAAAGGCAGGGCCAAGCAGCAGCTTTGCCTCACCAAAAATGGCTTATAAACCCGTTTGGTTTATTTTGTCCCACCAGCGGTTCCGCCGCCCGCGATGCTATCGCGCATGCCAGTGTCGGCCTGAACGTTCTTCATCTTGTAATAATCCATGATGCCGAGGTTGCCGGAACGAAACGCTTCAGCCATCGCCAAGGGAACTTGGGCTTCGGCTTCGACGACGCGCGCGCGCATTTCCTGAACGCGGGCGATCATTTCCTGTTCTACGGCCACGGCGGCGGCACGGCGAACTTCCGCGTGCGCTTGCGCAATCAGTTTATTGGCTTCGGCCTGTTCAGCTTGCAATTTTGCGCCGACGTTTTCACCCACGTCCACATCCGCGATGTCGATGGACAAAATTTCGAAAGCGGTGTTGCTGTCCAGCGCCTTGTCCAAAACGGTTTTGGAAATACGATCAGGATTTTCCAGGACATCTTTGTAACTTTTCGCCGAACCAATCGTCGTGACGATGCCTTCGCCGACGCGGGCAATGATCGTTTCTTCGGTAGCGCCTCCGACGAAGCGGTCGAGATTGGTGCGAACGGTCACGCGCGCTTTGGCCTTCACAACAATTCCGTCTTGCGCAACCCCGTCAATCGTCAGTCGTCCCGAAGCGGGAGCGGGGCAATCAATCACTTTCGGGTTCACAGAAGTTTTTACGGCTTCCAACACCGTTCTGCCCGTGCCTTTGGTGGCGAGGTCGATGGCGCAAGCGCGATCAAAATCCAAATGAATGCCAGCCTTCTTGGCGGCGATCAAAGCGAGCACAACCATTTCGACATTTCCGCCAGCCAGATAATGCGTCGAGAGATCGTCAATGGTCAGGGGCAAACCGGATTTCACGGCGGTGATTCGACTGTCCACCACCATGCCGACAGGAACTTTGCGCAATTTGAGCGCGATCAATTCAAAAAAACCGACGGGCGCGCCTGAAACAACTGCGCGAATGAAAATGCTCAGGAAGCTGAAAGCCCAGATCAACAGGACCAGGACAAACACGGCAATGATGCCCCAAAGAATCAGACTGCCGTTGAAACTGGCCTGGCCTAGAATAAGTGATTTTGTATCCATAATTTGTTAGTTTATTTTTTTTTGAAATTAAACGGCTCGCACTACCACCCGCATGCCTTCGATGGCGATGACCTTAATCGGCGTCCCTTTGTCAATCAAGGCTCCTTCTGAGACCACGTCAATGCGTTTGCCATCGATCAATGCGGTTCCAGATGGCCGCAAATTCGTGTAAGCGGTCCCCGTTTGATTTAACAAGTCTGGTTGCTCCGCCCCGATGTCGCCGATGGCGCTTCGGGAAACCAACGGTCGAGCGAGCCGGCTCTTTGGAAAATATTTCAACCAGCAAATCGCTCCCACAACCAGCCCGACAGCGACGCCCATCAGCACCCAATTTCCGGTGGCCGCACCCAATCTTTCGTAAGCGAAATAAACCCCGGCAATCAAACAACAGAAGCCAATGATCCCGGCGACAAGCCCCGGCAAGATGGTTTCGAGAATAATAAGAATCGCGCCGACAACAATCAGCGTGATGACGAGTTCCATGGAGCCGATACTAAAACGAGTTTGCCACGCTGCAAGGAGAATTGAAATGCTCTTTTTACCGAATTTCCTCTTGCGCCAGCAATGCGTGTACTCCAAATGTAAATATGCTTCTGAAGAATGTCTCCCGCCGAATAATTTCCATTTGTGCTTTGTCGTCCGTTGCCGCGACCGCCACATTTTCACTCCAAGCGGAATCCATTACGGTTCCGAATGCTTCGTTTGAATTGCCATTAACCGTTTTCGCTGATCCCCGCGTTGATTCCTGGCAGGAAACGCCGAAGCCCGCCTGGTATGACGAAACGGGTGGGTACACCTGGGACCAGCTTGTCGGTGTTTTTTTGAATAGCTCGCCGACCAACGCAGACCACATTGACAACATCGATGGGAGCCAGGCGCTTTACTTGTTTGCCGTGCCGCAAGCCGGGGTGTTCCAGGATTACGATACTGTTGACTGGGCGGAAATCATTCCAACGCACGAATTTAACGCCACGTTTGAAGCCGGGAAATCTTACAAGCTCACGTCGGGTTTCATCGGCGGCGGCGGGGGAATGACCAACGGGGTCAGCGTGGAAATGAGTCTTTATTACCGCGATGCTTCCAGCAATAAAGTGACGGTCGTTGCGACAAACATCATCCACAGCAACACCGTCTTCACAAATACTACTCACTTCATTGACATCCAACTCGCTCTTCCGCTCGTCACCGCCGCTCATGCGTGGACTGAAAAAAAAATCGGCATCCAATTTTTATCTACGGTGGACCCCGCTCTGTCGGGCGGTTATTGGGACATCGACAACGTTCGCCTGACCGCAATTCGAGAGCCGGTGTTGCGCAATCCCGTTTTCACCAATGGACAATTCCAAGCGACTTTGCAGAGCGAACCGGGACTGCGATTTGACATGCTCCGTACGACCAACATCGCCCTGGCCAGCACGAATTGGTTGACCATCGCCACTGTCACGAATTCCACCGGCACGACGGTGTTCACTGATTCCAACGCGGGCGCGTCCCTGAATTTCTATCGGGCGCGGCAATTGCCGTAGCGGTAAGTTTGATTATGAGCGCGCGGCAAATTTCTCCGAATCTCGTCCGATGCGCCTTCACGTTGATTGAACTGCTGGTGGTGATCGCGATCATTGCCATTCTCGCCACGCTGTTGCTGCCCGCTCTTGCCAAAGCAAAAAGCGCGGCGCATAAAGCAACGTGTCTCTCGAACCTCCGCCAAATTGGCATCGCTATTCACGGCTACGCCAGCGACAACGCGGAAACAATTCCTTACGGCCCGAAAGCGCCGCCCTTCACCAGCCCAGCTGATTTTTATCCATCGACCGGCGCGCCCACCAGTTTGCTTTCCTTGCGCTATGGGCCACCTGTTGCGTTGGGTTTGCTTCTGCAAACTTACCTCGCTACGCAGCCCAAAGTTTTGTTTTGTCCCGGCACCGACCAACCGCTGGATGCCAATGCGGAACTGGCAAAAGTCGGCGCCACGCAGGCACAAGGCAGTTATTATTATCGGCACGGAGGGGTGACCAATCTTTTCGACAATCCGAACGACCAAACTACGCCGCAGCACATCAAATTGAACAACTTGGGATCGAATCGAAACGCAATGGCCATTCGCGCACTGGCTCTGGATACGATCTTTTTGTGCCCGGACGATTTGGCAGCGTTTAATGTGAAAACGCGCACCCATCACCAACAAAAACTGGCGGTGATTTTATTTGCCGATGGCCACAGCGCCGCCAAGCTGAATAAAGAGGCGCGGTTTACCGTTGATGTGCGGAATTACAACGAATTGCGGCAAGCCTTTGACAAAATTCTTGGCGCGCTTGAGCAAGCGGATGCCGTTCCATAAATCTGCCCCCGCACCATCTAAATTAACCGCATGTCCGGCATCTCTACGTGAGCCGAACAAACGGCACTTTTCTCAATTTCAACAATTCGTGTTTTTTTATTAACAAAGCCTCATCGACTTCGTTCGAATCAGGTTTAGTCATTTGTTGATTTAACGTGGCAAGTTGGTGCTCGATGAATTTGTCGCGCAGAAATTCGACGACGCCTTGTTTGGCCTGATGACCTTTCAAAATTTTTTCCGGCTCAGCGATGGGTCGCTCTTCGGCCAGCGCCTGCGTGAGCAGAGTTCGCGCTTCGGGATTTTCCAGTTGGTTGAGAAAGGCGGCTGGCCCCAACCATTCGCCTGAACCCTGCAACTCGAACCGGCGCGAAACAATCTCGCGAACGCGCGGATGGAAAATCCATTCGATGTCCAAAATCTCCTGCGCCCAGATGACGTGGTCGTCATTCTGCAAAAGCAAGGTGACGAGCGTGAGTTCCTGAATGGAGGGAGGCGATGAAGTGATTTCTTCCTCGGGCTGGAAATCGTCGTCGCTCGTCGGGGTCGTGGTGCGCGGCTGTTTTTTAAATTCACTGCGCACGGAATCGGCGGCGACACCCAGGCGCATGGCGGTTTTTTGCGCGTATTTATCGAGCAGAACGGCGTTGCCGGTTTTGCGAACTGCTTCGGCCATGCTTTGCAAGATGGCGACACGTCCTTTGTCGGTGGCGACTTCATTGGTGGCGCACAAGCGGCCAAG
>JBKJOA010000251.1:0-2538 GCA_046593365.1 Limisphaerales bacterium | reverse complement strand
CCGGGGTTTCGCTTGAAGAGTTTGAATCCAATCTTTGATTCTTCATGCGCTTGATTTATTTCGATTACAACGCCACCACGCCGCTCGATTCTGCGGTGAAGGCCGCGATGCTGCCGTTCTTCGACGAAGTTTGGGGAAATCCTTCGAGCGTTCATCACATCGGCCAAAAAGCTCGCTCGCTTCTGGACGATGCTCGCGATCGCGTAGCGACGGTTTGGAGTTCAAAGCCAAGCGAACTCGTTTTTACCAGCGGCGGTACGGAAAGCAATAACCTGGCGATTTTCGGCACTGCCCGCTTGCTGAGCGACAAAGGCCGGCATCTCATCACCTCGCAAATCGAACATCACGCCGTTCTTCATTGCTTCCAATATTTGGAGCAGAAAGAACGTTTCCACGTCACCTATTTGCCGGTTAACAGCGAGGGTTTGATTTCGCCTGAAGATTTAAAAAATGCCATCCGTCCTGACACCATTTTCGTTTCGTTGATGGCAGCCAATAATGAAACTGGAACGATCCAGCCCATCGCAGCATTGGGGAAAATTTGCCGCGAGCGCGGCGTTATTTTTCACACCGACGCCGTGCAATGGTTCGGTAAAGAACCCTTTGAAAACATTCATCAGTTCAACGCCGATTTAGTTACTGTCTGCGCACACAAATTCTACGGACCAAAAGGCGCTGGCGCTTTGTTTGTTCGTTCTCCATTGCTTCCTGATCCAATTTTGTTTGGCGGCGGACATGAAAACGAACGTCGCGCCGGCACTGAGAATCTCCCGGCGGTGATCGGTTTTGCAGAAGCGACCGAGCGGTTCATCAAACCTCCCATTTTTGAACGGGAAAAACTATCCGCTCTAACGGCTGACTTAATTTCTTTCATCGATTCACTTGAAGGCGTCACTTTTCGCGGTTCCCGCTCCGCTCGGCTGGGCAACACGATGGCTTTCACCGTCGATCACTCCGACAGCATCGCCTTGCTCGCTGGCTTGGATATGGAAGGCGTTTGTGCTTCAAGCGGCTCCGCCTGCTCAGCCGGTTCACTCGAGCCTTCTCACGTCATGCTCGCCCTTGGCTTGGAAAAGAATCTCGCCAACGCTCTGGTCCGCTTTTCTCTCGGTCGCGAATCAACCCGCGAAGAAGTTGAGGCCGTCAAAAGGATTTTACCAACAGTCATCAACCGTGTCCGCGGCAACTAGTTTGTTCCGAATGACGTGTGAATAGCTGGTGCCGAGTTCTAATAACATCGAGTAATGGCAGATCGGGGATTTCCCGAGAAAGTTATCGGGCCGAATTTTAACCACGTAAGTGCTTGGCACGACCTTGACAGCGCGAGTTGTTTAAATTATTCACACCCCTTAATAATAAGTAGCTTTTAGAAAGAAAAAGAATTGTATTAAGCCCTCTATGAATTTTTCCATCGCCAAAGAGCAACTGATCCATGGATTGCAGTCCGTTCAAAACGTTGTCAGCACGCGAACCACGTTGCCCATTCTTTCCAACGTCCTGCTGCGGGCCGAAGACAATCGCCTCGAATTGACCGCGACCGATCTCGATGTGACGATCACCTGTTCTGTTGAGGCCAACGTAAAAACCAAAGGATCAACCACCATTCCAGTGAAAAAATTGTTCGGAGTGGTTCGTGAACTTGGCAGCATGGAAATCGACATAGAAGTCGATGATAAAAATGCCACCAGTATTCGGGCAGGGGCATCCTTTTACAAAATCAACGGGTTAAACGCGGATGAATTTCCGCCGGTGCAAAAATTCAAGGAATCCAAAAAAATTGTCCTCCCTCAGGAAAAAGTAAAAAGCATGCTGAAGAAAACGTCTTTCGCCATCTCGACGGACGAATCCCGCTACGTGCTCAACGGCATTTTTATCATCCTCAAAGAACATAAGATGACCATGGTGGCGACCGACGGGCGGCGCCTCGCGATGGCGGACGAGGAAGTTGATATCGCGGAGGCCAGCCAGGGCGAATTCATTGTGCCAACAAAAGCAGTGAATGAACTGAGCCGGTTGCTTCAGGACAAGGGCGAAATTGAAATCAAGTTCACCGAAAATCAGGTCGCCTTCACCCTCAAGGACGAAAAAGGTTTTTCCATTTTGATCATTTCCAAACTCGTTGAGGGAAATTATCCGAATTATCGCCAGGTAATTCCCGCTGAGACCAAGGAAAGAATTTCACTCGTGCGCGAAGAATTTTTACAAGCGGTCAAGCGCGCGGAATTGATGACCAGCGACAAATCGAACTCGGTCAAACTGCATTTCACCAAAAACAATCTGGCCATTACCGCCAACTCACCTGAAGTCGGTGAAGCACGCGAAACGTTGGCGATCAATTACAAGGGCAAGGATATCGCGATCGCCTTCAATCCGGCGTATGTCATCGAGCCGTTGAACGCACTGAATACCGACGAAGTTTTTATCGAATTAATTGACGAACTCAGCCCAGGAGTTTTGAAAATCAACGGCCCATTCCTCTACGTCGTCATGCCAATGCGGTTAAGTTAAGCGCATCCCCGTAGCGGCGTCTCGGCAGAG
>JBKJOA010000141.1:0-3472 GCA_046593365.1 Limisphaerales bacterium | reverse complement strand
GCCGTGACCGTTGGACGCGAGACGCCGATTCCCGATCTGGTTTTGGAAAATGTTTCCGCGCCGTCTTACGGTTTGTTCGGCGAACAAATTGCGATTCCATTCAAGATTCGCAGTCATTTGCCGCATGAAGTTCGCACGGAAATTTCTCTCGGCGAAGCGAATTGGGACGAAGTGAAAAAGGAAATTGTCATTCCGCCGCTTGGCGAAGTTCAGGAAGCGATTCTGTGGTCGCCGCACGCGATGGGCGAGGCGACGTTGAAACTCAAATTGCCCGTCCAACCCGACGAAGGCATCGCAGAGAACAACGAGCAAAATTTTCGCATCAAAATTCGCGAAGACAAACTCAAGGTGCTCGTTGTCGATTCATTGCCGCGTTGGGAATATCGTTATCTGCGCAACGCCCTCGCGCGCGATCCCGGCGTCGAGATGCATTGCATTTTGTTTCATCCCGAAATTGGCATGGGCGGCGGCAAAGATTATCTGCCCGCGTTTCCGAGCACGAAGGAACAGATTGCCAGTTACGACGTGATTTTTCTCGGCGATGTCGGAATCGGCGGCGGCGAACTCACCGAGAAAGATGCCGAACTCATCAAAGGCTTGGTCGAACAACAATCGAGCGGTCTCATTTTTCTGCCGGGCCGACGCGGACGTGAACTGACCTTTTTGAAAAGTCCTTTGGCCGATCTTTACCCTGTAGTTCTCGACGAAAAGAAGCCTCAAGGAACCGGATTGCAAAATGAATCGCAGCTTCTGCTTTCGTCGATGGGAAAACATCATTTGCTCACGCGCTTTGATTCTGACGAAAACCGCAACGACGAATTGTGGAAACTCCTTCCGGGATTTTATTGGTCGGCTGCTGTGGAAAAAAGTCGTCCCGGCTCTGAAGTTTTGGCCGTGCATTCCTCACTGCGAAATTCTTTTGGCCGAATGCCGTTGCTCGCCACTCGCGCGGCTGGAACTGGAAAAGTTTTATTCATGGGCAGCGACAGCGCGTGGCGATGGCGTCGTGGCGTTGAAGATAAATTCCATTATCGCTTCTGGAGCCAGGTCGTTCGCTGGATGGCGCATCAACGGCATTTGTCGGAGAAGGAAGGCATTCGCTTGGGCTACAGCCCCGAAACGCCGCACGTCGGCGACACCGTTTTTCTGCAAGGAACCGTTTTGGACACGGCGGGCTATCCTGCGGAAAACGAAACTGTGACCGGCAAAATTATTTCGCCGAACAATCGCAGCGAACGATTGGAATTTTCTGCGCTCGAAGGCGGTTGGGGCGTTTTCAAATCGAGCTTCATTGCGCAAGCCGGTGGCAAATACAAAATCCAACTCGCCGCTGAGAAAAATTCGCGAAGTTTGGAAACAGAAATTCTGGTGAACCAACCTTTGCGCGAAAAAATCGGCCAACCTGTGAACAATCAGGTCTTGCGCGAAATCGCCGGACTTACCGGCGGCGCGAGCGTCTCCTACGAAGATCTCGAAAAAATCGTGCAGAAGATTTCTTTGCTGCCTGAACCCAAACCCATCGAAAAACGAATCCGCCTTTGGTCAAGTCCTTGGTGGGGCGGTTTAATTCTATTATTACTCGCGATTTATTGGACGGGTCGCAAGCTGGCGGGGATGGTTTAGCGACTTTTCTTTAGCTGACTTCGAATCCATTGGGGATCACGTCTGCAATCAAGCACGCGCCATACTCTGATATTTTCCTGGGAGATGTCGTAGTAGATCGCGAATGGAAAACGCTTCGATAACAAACGGTGATAGCCGAAAATTAAGGGATGAATGCCCGCGTAAAGACGAAGCGATTCAATATCCGAATGAAGTGTTTCAAAAAAATACCAACCGACGCCCGTTGCCTGCCGTTCGTAAAATTGAAAGCCGTCGAGTAAATCCGCTTCCGCCAAACTCAGGATCTGAAGATTCACACGAGCTTTTCGGCCTTGCGCCGCAACCGCTTCTTCGCTTCGTCCCAGTCAGAAAATTTGGCCTCACCCATTTTGACTAATATTTTGGTTTCACGTAGCGCCTGTTCGTGCCACGCGGGCGATTCAAACTGCTTTTCGTCCTGGGAAAGATCGGTCCAAATCGCCTCCATAGCGCGAAGTTTTTCGTCCCGCGACATTTTTTTCAATGGCAAAAGAATTGGCATATCGTAACGCTAAACTTTCAGTCAAACGATGACAAGTGGTCTCTTTTTCCGCCGCAGAAAAACTCGGGAAATCTGGAAACAGAAATTTTTAAAACCTTGGCGCGAAATCGCCGGACTCACCGGCGGCGCGAGCGTCTCCTACGAAGATCTCGAAAAAATCGTGCAGAAAATTTCTTTGCTGCCAGAACCTAAACCCATTGAAAAACGAATTCGCCTCTGGTCGAGTCCGTGGTGGGGCGGGGCGATTCTGTTCTTGCTCGCGATTTATTGGACGGGACGGAAGTTGGCGGGAATGGTTTGAAGTTAGAGAAAGCGATGACAATACTCAGCGACTCTAACTCATCAGAATGCATTTAGTTTTATGAGAAGTTTTTTCATTTGGCTACCGATCCTTCTGCTCTCGATTTTGTGCTTATTTCTTTGGGATCAGAACCGCCAGATGGCAAAGGAACTAGTTGTCTTCCGCTCCGATAATCCGCAATCGGAGGCGTTGCAAACGAAAGACCCGTCTGAAAAAAGCGATGCACATCCAGAACGGCCCAATCGAGAATTGTTGCAACTCCGAAACGAGGTCAGCCTTCTTCGTAACAAAGTTGATTCTCTGATGCAGGAACAAACTGCGATGCACGAGAGCATCGGCGCTTCTTTGCCAAGAGATGACACATCCCTTGAAAAGAGAAAGCTTCTTACTGAAATTCACCAGGCGGGTATCAGCACCCTTGAGTCCGCGTTAGCAAAGCACCAAGAGGAACTGGCTAAAGCAAAGCAAAATTATTTGAGCCTCTGGAAAACGCTAAATATTCCAGACGAAATTCTGAATATGGAACCTGCCGCTGTCCTCAAAGATCCCCGTTTGAGTCAATATTGGCCTTACTTTGAAACTCAAAGAGATTTTGAAAACCAACGGAGAATTATTGACGCGATTAGCTTAAAGCTGGAGGCGGAAAAACTAGAATGAAACAATGGCTAACAAATTACAGGCGTGAATATTTCGGGCTTTGCGGTTGCTCGAAACAAAACCTTCTCCAACTTTGCTTCGCTGCTACTTTGAGGCTGCGTGTCGAATCACAAGAGCAATAACGACATCTCGCTGCCGGAAAGTTTGAATAAACAATTCGCGGAGTAATTTATTGGGGCGTCGCAAGTTAGTAAGATTTTGTCAGAACCAATTCCGTTCTAACCAAATTGAGGATGCTGTTTATTGTGCCGCACGATCATCACACGCAGGGAATCGTCGCGAATTTCGTAAAGCAGATGATAAGGAAAACGCGGTAAGTTCGCGCGGCGAAAACCACGGTCCGTCAGGTGAAAACGAAACGGATTTTCGGC
>JBKJOA010000505.1:0-4034 GCA_046593365.1 Limisphaerales bacterium | reverse complement strand
GCCAGAACGAGCTTCGCTGCGGCGCGCTCCAGAACCGCCACAGCATCACCAGGCCGACGACGAACATGACAACCTGCAAAATCATCTGTAGGCCACGCCAGGTTTTAAGGGGCATGACGGAGGCGCTGATACTGAGTGGTTCGCGTTTTATGTTGAGGACTTTGGTAAAGTTGAACTGGTGCCCGCTCCGCGGCACGTCAATGCGGATGGGTCGCACACCCGCAGCCGTGGGTTTGGCAGGCGTATTTAAACCGAAAGCTGTTGGTGGGCTGTCCCCAGGCAATCTCGTTGTGGCATCAATGGTTGAGGTGTCATTTTGAAGCTTCGCACCACCGCTGCGTCTTGTAGGGATACTACGCCCACCCATACGAACCGTTGCTGATTGCGGCTGGTCCACAGCCATGCCGTCAACCCCCTCCGCCGGTGCTGTCGGTTTATTGGCCATAGTCCCATCATCCTTGGCCGGTTGCTGCACCTGTCGCATCCGTTGGTTGACTTCATCGCGCACCAACATTTCTGAAAATTTCTCGCTATTGACCTGTTGCACGCTGCCATCCGCGAGCAGCACGGCGCGACCATTCTGGTCGCTCGGTGAGTAGGCGAGGATCGCGCCGGGGTCGCTCGCGTCCTTTCCCGCGCCCACCCATACGAACCGTTGCCCGGTGTTTGGATCAATTGTCACCTTGTCCGTGCCAAGCTCGGCCTTCATATCCTCGAAACTCGCTGGCATGCGGTCACCTTTGTCACCCGACCAGATGCGCGCCGCGAGGCCGACTTGCTTCAGGTTATTGACGGCGCTGATGCGCTGCGCTTTTGACTTCGCCTTGCTCAACGCGGGCAGCAACATCGCTGCAAGAATGGCTATGACGGCAAGCACCGCCATGATCTCGATGGCCCGTTTCATCCCGCGCCGCGCTGCCGCGATTATCAGGGCCGCGAGCACGCCGACCGCGAGGCAGAAGATAATGATCCCGACGTTGCGTTCGACCAGCCCCCAGTAGAATTGCAGACATTCCTGCCACGCGTCACGCAGGCCGTAAGTCGTGCCGCGCGCCACGGTCATGTTGCCGTCAAACCCGCTCAGCCGTTTGTTCATCGGCACGAACAGCGCCCATTCGGCATAGGTGTTCGGCACGTCGGTGAGAGGGGCCTTGAGTTCGAGCCGACGCGGGAAGAGCGACGATTTCAAATCCACCGACTGCTTGTAAACGATGTCCACGGAGAAGGCTTGATCCCGATTCGCGTCGCGAGGCAGGCTGACTAGGATATCATCGCCGTCGCGCTCGGGCTTGGCGGGCTGTCCGTTCACAAACGTGCTCCACAATTCCGACTTGGGCGGCAGCATGAACCGTTGCGCCTGCATTTCGTTGTTCTTCACCATGAACGACGCCTGTGTGAGCATCTGTCCTTCTTCGGTGATCACGGAAATGAGTTCGGTGCGGTCGGCCACGGCGGCGAGCACCGGCAATTCCTCGAAACGCGTTACGCGAATGGTGTGCTGGTAATTTGTGCCAACGTATTTGTAGGCGAGCAGCAAGGGCCGCGTGCAGAGCGAACGGTCCGTCTCGCTCAACTCGGATTCGTCCACGCGATGCAACGGGTCTGCGGGTGCGGCGGGTTCGAGCTTGAGGCTCGCCGCTGTCATGATGCCGAGGCTGCCGGTTTCTCGTTCGACGCCCAACGTGTGCGCACCGGCCAGATTCAGCGCCGCCGCCTTCGCATCGAACTGGTAATCGTAAGTGACGACGAGGGTGTAACCGCCCCACGCCTTGTCTTGCAACGTGAGCGTCCACACGACGGAATTGGAGTCGCCCGGTGACTGCTCCTTGCGGCGGATGTTCGCACCGGTGAACTCCACGTTCTTCCAATGTGCGGGCAACGCGACGCGAAATTCCTGCACGCCCTGATTGATGATGCCGAAACGGATCGTCGCGCTGCCGCCCACAAGGCCGTCGCCGACGGTCACTAGGTTGAAGATTTCGCTGACGATGCGGGGCGAAAGTTTCTCCGTGGCGAGAATCAGTTTCCATTCCGCGCCTTCGCCAGTGAACGCGAGCAACTCGTCGCTTCTCGGCTGCAACGTGTTGACCGGCACTTCGCGCAGGCCGTCGAGTTCCTGCGTCTTTAACCGGATGCCGGGTGAACTGGCCGCTCCAACTTGCGTGGTAACGTTCGTTGCGCCCGCCACCGCGAGCGGGAGGATCGTGACGCTTTCAGGGAATTGCTTGTGCGCCCGCTCAAGCTGGACTTCGAGTTTGCGGGTGCCGAGAACGCGCGCGGCGAAGCTGAGTTTTAATTTGCCGTCGGCGGCCTTCCAATCGTCCACTCCTTCGCCCCGGACATCCGCAACCGCTAGGCCGGGAGGCGTCGTAAGTTCGAGGGTGTAGATGCCAGCCTTCTCGACGTTGAGCGTCAGCGCGTGGTTGACGAGCAATCGCGACTCCTCCACGCGCACTGTGACGCGATCCGCCAGTTTCAGCACCGGCTCCACCCGGCGGAGCTTCGCACTGACGCTGAACGGACGGGCGTTGAAGCGGTAGGCGGCGAGCGAACCCGCCGGGGCATTCACCTGCCGCAGACCGGGCGCGGATTCGATCTCCACCTGCGCGTCGTCGGCGCTGAGAGTAAACGAGCCGGATTCTCGTTCGACTTCGAGCGGTTGCGGCGGGACAAGCGTGGCGGTTTGCGGCGTGGTTTCGACGGGTTGTTCGGAGAAGAGCGTGATGGTGTAGTTTTTCTCGACTGGCTTGATGAACTCCACGTTCAGCAGCGCGGTGTTGTTGGTGCCGGGCATGATTTTCCAATCGCGAATCTGCTCGCCCTGCAACCGCGTCAACGTGTGCGAGGCGGGAAGCTCGATGGCGAGGCGTGGCACCGCCGCCTGCAAAATTTCGTAAGTGAGCGCCGTGGTGAACTTGATGACGGTGGGCGTGACTTGCGCTGTCGCGGTGGTGTCCACGGTGACGAGCGAACGGCGCGTGACTTCGGCGGTCTTGCTTTGCCAGCGGAGATTCAGCACGCGGTCTGCGCTGAGGAAACCGCTGACGCGGGAAGTGCCCTTCTTCTCCGGGTCGAGTTGCGTGCCGCTCAGGAGTTGCATCTCGATGCCCGCCTCGGCGGCTTCGGCTTTCACGGAAGCAATGGGCGCGACCGGGCCGATGAAGTTGATTTGATTCCACAGCTCGGCGCGGGTGATTTTCGCCACGAGGTCGAGCGACACCGCGTAGTTGCCGGGCGTCGCGCAGAACAAACGCGACTTGCCCGCGCTGCTCACGATGCGCAACGCGTCGGGCAGCTTGGCTGCGAGCAACGCCACGTCGCCCTCGAATAATGGCGCGGAGATTTCATTCGTCGCGAACGACTCGGCTTCAAAATTAACCGTGAATCGCGCTTCGGTGTCGGTGACGTGACCCGTGTAGGCGATGGAACGGAAGAGGAGATTCGTATTCGCTGAGCCAGTCGCAGCAATCGCCGTGGCCACCAATCGCGGCGGACTGGTGCCGCGCGAGATGATTTGCAATCCGTTCAGCACGGCAACGCCATTCGGGCCGGGCGCGACTTCGATGACCAACGGCGTGCCCGCTGTCACAGGAACGTCACGGAACACGACGTATTGATAACGTTCCTGCCACGATGCGGACGCCTTCCAGCCGGGGGCACCGAGTTGCGTGAGCGGGCCAAACGTGTTTGTGCCGGCGCGCAACGTGAAGACGGAGTTTTGTTCGCCCGTCACGTCGGCATCGGCGTGGCCATAGAGGTAGAAATGGTAACGGCCCGGTTCGAGGCCACTGACTGTGGCTGTGAGGTTCGAGCTGTTCTGCGCGAAAATGAAGGTGTCGAACATCGCATCGCCCGAGGCGTTACCCCAGACGCCTGGAGCGTTCGTCACGGCCATGCTGATTTTGCTGTCGCTGCCGTCGGCAAGTTTCAAGTTCTCAAGCTTTCCATCCGCAACGAGCGGCATGCCGGGCACGAACTTCGGCGCATAATGATGGTAGAGATTCCAGAAATCATTCGTCGCTTGTCCCGTGGCG
>JBKJOA010000489.1:0-5981 GCA_046593365.1 Limisphaerales bacterium | reverse complement strand
AAAGACCGATATTGTGAAGAGGGCCGCGTCTCAGCTTTCACCTATGCCGGAAGGTTTATTGAACACACTGACCCAAGATGAAATTCTGGATTTGATAGCTTACATCGAGTCGGGGGTAATTGCTGCAACGCACCCATAGCAAGCGTTCGCGCTACCTCGATCACTCAATAAACCGGCCTTTGAGTTGCTCCACAGAAAAGCCCGGCGCACGCACCGAATCCATTAATTTACGTTCCTTGGCCCGCACCACCTCAACGGCTTCGAGCAGGTTCTCGATCGTCGTGGGTGGAATTTTCAACAGACCATTTTCATCGCCGTGCAGCAGGTCGCCGGGGTGGATCACCACACCATGAACCTGGATCGGCACGCCGACGCGGACGATTCGGAAACTGGCGTGACTGACGACGCTGCCGCGCGCAAAATAATGAAAGCGCAACCCGCGCACCTCCGGCACATCGCGCACCCCGCAATCGCTGACCAACCCCACGGCACCGAGCCGGGTGAAGATGGTCGCCATCACTTCCCCGCAGTGCGCCGCATAGTCGCCGTGACCGCCGATTTCCTGAAAGGCAACGACGGAAGGTCGGGGCGAATCAGCGACCGCTTTAAACAGTTCCAGAAAAGTGCGTTCCTCGGTCGGATACATGTCCGTGACAGTTTCTACCTGGGCCGTGACCGCGTAGCCGCACATCCGACCCAGCTCAGGAAACAAGCAACGGATTTGCAGCGGCGTAAACCCCTCTGCCCTGGGTCGCAGCTTCAACGTTTCAATGGCATTCGAAAGCGTTGGGCTATCGACGGTTTTAAGTTTTTCGATCAAGGCGTTGTTCGATTCTGAATCGGAATTCATAGCATTGTTAAAGTTATTTTTGCTTCCCTTCGAGAACCCATTCCTCGTCGAATATCGCCCGGTTGACCACAGTCCGCTCATGCGAAGTATAGATGACGTGAATCTTGCCGTCCTTCGACTGGGTGGCCAAGGGATACGCGTAGTCATGCGGCCCCTCGGCAAGGTTGCGCCGGTGGGAATAAGTTTTGTCGCCGTCCGTTGAAATCGAGACGGTCAAAGGTGTGCGTTCGTTCATGCTATCGTTGTAGATCAAAAGCAGGTGACCGTTTTTTAACTTGAGAAAATCCACCGCCGCATTCGGATTGGGAAACTGACAATTCCTGCCTTCGCTCCAGGTCTGCCCGCCATCGTGGGATTCGGCGCGAACCAGATAGCCATTGGTCGTCGGCTCATAATCGCCACCTCGCCGACAATAGGCCACAAGATCATTATCTGTTAGTTGCACCACGGCAGGTTGGATGTTGCCATTGCTGGAGCGGATGCGCCCGGTTTCGCTCCACTGTTTCTTCCTCACGTCGTATCTCAAAAACAAGCTTGTGCAATCCGCCCCCGTTTTCTCCTTGTCGGCTCCCGTCTCGTGATAAAGCGGCAGCAGATAATTTCCATTGTTCAGCACAATCGGTTTATTGCAGACCATCATGCCCTCCCCTAGATGTAGCGGGAACGCATCCGACCACCTTTCAGCGTTGTCCCTGGAAACTTTTGCCTGGACACGGGAACTTGACCAGGTTTCGCCGAACCGCACGACGTAAAACAACCAGACCAAGCCATCCGGCGATTGCCATATGACTCCGTTGCCCAGCGAGCGAAATGGGTCCTTGGCAATGACGCTAGGTTGAGACCATTTGCTCTCGCCCTTTTTCAAACGCGAGCCGAAGACAGAGGTATCGTTGGCATACTCGCCTTCACCTCCGTAGTAAACGAGGTAGAAGTCACCGTTTTGGAACTGCGTCATGCGCGCCGGATGTTTGTAAGGACCCGTCTTTATTTCAGGCCCGAAGATGCGCTCAATCTGAATTTCACCCGCAACGACCACCGGCAAATGGAACGCGGCGAGAGCGAGGGCAAGGCTAACAAAAGATTTGTGGAGAATTTTTTTCATAAGCGTCTATTGGGTTCTATTCAAAAACGCCTTTGTGGGAAAGTTGTTTCTGAAGAGAATTCTAACGGGCGTTATCTCATCCTCACCGAACGGACGCGCCTTTGCCTCATTCCGCCTGACACTTTTTTCGATTTCTGAACAAAACAGTTGACCTCTCGCGTTAGGGTTGCATAAATATATTGTTCCAATAAATCCATCCACAAAAACTATGAAAAAACATTTCAGATGCCTTGCGGCACTAGCCCTCGTTGCTTCCATGGGCCTAGCCCAAGCAGCAACCATCACTGTAACCACCACTAACGCCACCGGCGTCGGCAGCTTGAATACTGCCATTACCGCGTTGAACGATGGCGACACGATTGCCTTCAACATTCCGGGAGCCGGCCCCCATTACATCATTCCGCCATTCGGAGGGTACCCGATTATAACGAAAAACAACATCACGATTGACGGCTACACTCAGCCGGGTTCTTCAGTGAATACCAATCCCATCCTGGCCGCGAATAATGCCGCCATCAAAATCGTGATCAAGGGAGTAGAAGGTTATTTCACGGACCTCACGGCTTTGGCCATTCCTGGTTATACGGACGGTGAATGCGCACTGCTGTCTGTGATTGGCACGACCAATTTCGCAGCTCGTGGGCTTTGTTTTCTCGGCGATTGGGTTGATACAGTTTCTGTTCTGGCTCAGTATGGCGTTGCTTTGGGTGGAACTGATCTCAGCGTGAACGCCCATATCAGTGGCTGCCGGTTTGGGTTGGATCCGGATAACACCACCGTCGGACGACTGAAGGACGGCATACCTTTCTTCGGCGCAGGTGCGAGCAACCTTGTGATTGGCGTTGCGGCGGGGCCGGCTAATGCGGCTGCAGCCCGAGCACAATTCAATATTTTCGTGAGCATGTATATTTCCGTCATCGGGAACAACGGACCGGTGCGCATGTGCGGCAATTTCTTAAACGTCTATCCAAATGGCCTCACAGATTACAATGTCAACACCGGCAATGGCGCCGTGGATCATTCGATGGAAGCCATTACCGAATTTGGCAGTAATAACGGATTTATCTTCGGGACGGACGGTGATGGTCTCAATGACGCTGAGGAACGGAACGTGGTCGGCGGCGCGACCGCCGCTGGGGATAGTCGTATTTTTGAATGGTATGGAGCCAGTCCGGCCAACACTCGAACCATTATCGCTGGAAATTATATTGGAGTTGGAATTGACGGCCTCACGCGCTTTACCAATGGCGGCCCTGTCATGCAATTGTTCGAGTCGATCAAATCTACCAGCATTACTCGGATTGGCTCGGATTTCGATGGAGTCAGTGACGCCATCGAAGCTAACCTCATTTCTTGGAATTTTCCTTTCAGCACCCTGTATCCTGATCTCGTTAATCCCGGTCTCAGCTCGCGTTGGCGCTTCGCAAATATCGATCCCGGTGCTATTATGTCGCTCCGCGGAAATGTGATGATCGGCAATGACCCGGCCCCGTTCACCTATTTGCCTGAAGGACTGGCCGGTGACCCCCTGCGTTTGGAGAAATATACCAACCAAGTGGCTATATTCATGAGTACGGCTGGTGATTATAACACTTACGCGCCAATTCTGGCCACGACGAACGTTTACCCCACGCTGAGCGGTACCTTTGCCGTGGGTATAGCACCTTACACGACCGTTAGCATTGATGTTTACGAGCTTGATCCGGAAGGCTGGGCAAACGGGAGAGCGCTCGCTGGAGCTCAAAATTGGCCTGAATTAACCGATGGTGCGACTTACACCAATGGATTTCCTCAGGGCAAAAAATATCTAGGCACCTTCAACGTGCCAAACACCGGCAGCTTCAGCATCACACTTCCGGCGTACGTTGGAGTGGTGACAGCCACGGCTAATTACTCGGCTGATCCGGCCGGCACACATAACGGCAGGACGGCAACTGGCAACTTCTCCAATCCCGGATACATTTTGCCCGGCGGTGCCGCATCGGTGGGCGTGACCCAGATCGTGCCGGACGTTGCCTGCTGGTTTGACACGGTGGCCAACACTGTGACCAATGGCTTTATCAATCTGGCCAATCAACCTGCCGCGTCCTCGCTCGGCAACTGGGAACCATTTATCAGTAAGATCGGCGACAGTACCTTCCTGGTTGAATTCAATACCTACGCCAACGATGGCAGCTTAGGCTTTCAGAACAACGCTGTGGCCAAGCAACCGGCTGCTGGTGGGCCTGGAAAGGTTGACTATTGCTTCTACAGCGACGCCGGTTTGCCGTTCAAGGGTCAGTTGAACCTGTCCCGTCAAAATGGCAATCCCGGAAGAGTAAGCGGCGACCTGCGTTACGGCGCGAACAAGTTCATCACCGAGTGCGAAGCCTCGGTGGGTCAGCTCCCGGAGTTCCAGTCGTCGCCCCTTCGGTGGACCAACAACAACATCTTCCAGGGCAGCGCTCGTTATGCCGCAGCGCAGGTCTTCAGTTTGAATCCGGCCACGTTGGCGCAAACGCCGGTCACCAAAGCCTGGGAGTTTGTGTATGGCCCCTACGTGGGCAGCATGGGTGGGGCTGCGGACGTGACGCAAGTCGAACGTACGGGTGGGCGGCCCAACTTCTTGGATAACGGAAATATCGTGGTTATGATTGATGACAAGGCGGCCATTGCCAGCCCGGTTGGTGAAGTCACGACCTTCGCGATCATTCAGCCCAATGGCACGATAGTGAAAGGTCCGACCCTGGTTGATCCGCGGAACATCTTCGACAACATGTGCGCGGTCAAGGGTGGATTCGTCGTCCGTGTGCATCAATTCCTATACTTCTATAATAACAACGGCATCCCGACGCACACGAACAACATAAACGTGAGCAGCGGAGTTAATTACCAAGGTAGCGTTGGAGGTCTTGACGGGGATCGTGGCGACGGACATCGCATCGGTGGTGATGTCCACAGCTATTATGTCTATTTTGCGGGCAAAATAACCAGTTCATCAACTGCATCCCAGATTGCTGTGACGGCTTGGGATTCCCGCACCGGCCAGTTTGTCGGTTCGTCCATCGTCACCGACGGTGATCCCACCGTGCAAAGTTGTGATCGGACTGATGTGGCAGTGGATGCGCTCAACCGGGTGTGCGTGACCTACATGTACAAGCCGAATGGGCTTTTCAGCTACCAGGCGGCGGCGCGGGTGGCGCAATTTGACGGAGCGAACTTCAACTGGCTGACGCACTCGTTCTTCCCGTTTGTGAATCACGACCAGAATCCCACAGCACCGTTGGGCTATATTACCCAGAACCCGGTCGTCGCGATGAACACACGGCAGATCTGCTTTGCCGCAAAGGGTATGATTAACAGCTCCAACAACGTGGCGGCTGGCCCGAACACTCCAGATGCTCAACAAACGGTTTACACGGTCATCAGTCATCCGGCCCCGGTCGCGGCGCCGGTGCCGACCTTGAGCATTACCAAGTCGGGCAGCAGCGTCAATCTCACTTGGAACGCAGATGACGGGTTGTTCACGGTACAGACGAGAGCGTCGCTCAGCTCTGGATCATGGGTTAATGCCACGGCGGAGAATGTTGCGCCGCCCGTGAATGTGGGGATCGGCACTGGGGCGCTCTTCATCCGCCTCGTGCGGTAATAAATTACATCGGGCGGTCGCGGCGGTTGCCGCGACCCGCCTTAACCTCCGGCAAATTTGCCTGAGAAACTGTCTAAAAATGTAGCGTCGGTCATCTTGGCTGACGTAGAGCCGGGCATCTTGCCCGGCGGAAAAGGTGCGAGCCGTGTTGGAGAGCCGCGGATTACCTGAATCTCTTCTCGCAATCCTGCCTCAATCCGGGCGGCAAGATGCCGCCCCTCTACGGCAGGCGAGACGCCCGCCGCTACTTTCAGACAGGCTCTGAGCACCACCACCGATTGGAGTTCCGCCCCGCCACTGCGGGGCGGTTGGCGTGCGACGGAACCGCCTGAAGGCGGAACTCCAAACAGAAATGCGCCTCGCCTGTTTGGTGGTGGTGTCAAGATGCGCCCCCTGCATCT